>CAMDGL010000016.1 GCA_945897845.1 Chitinophaga pinensis
CTAAAATGTTCGGAGAACTTTGAGAGGCTTAAGAGACGGAACTGTTACAATTTTGGTTTTGATGTTTGAAGCTGTGCGGAAGCAGTTCGACCAGGTCGTTACTGTAATCGTTATCGTAATCGGATCTATGTCGTTCAAAAAACAAACAAGCCAATCCGCTGGTACTGTTTCAATTGTTAGTGTTGCATCATTTGTGGATGGAATGAATCCTTTCCTTACAATATGAACCGAGTCTATGGCTCTGACATGTAAATCCCATAGGGATGGTTCATGTTGTAGCGCGGGATTTTAATCCCGGGACATTGTATCGGACGATTTTAATCCATCGGATATATAACGAAAACAAAAACGAAACGAATTCCGTAGGAATGGAACATATAAAACCCAAAAATCATGGCAAATACCTATCATCAAGTTTATATCCAGTGTGTTTTCGCGGTAAAATACAGAGGAGCTATAATTAACAAAGATTGGCGACCGACATTATTAGGTGTAATTGGTAATCTAATCAATGAAACTGGTTGTAAAACAATTATTGTAAATGGTATTGAGGATCATATCCATTGTTTTTTAGGATTAAAACCAACTGTTCCCGGTTCTGATTTAATGAAAATCGCGAAAGCAAAATCATCGAAATATATCAATGATCATCAATTTACAAAAAGAAGATTTGAATGGCAGGAAGGGTTTGGTGTATTTTCTTATGGACACTCTCAGATAGATCAGGTTTATAAGTATATCGCTAATCAAGAGGAACATCATAAGAAACAAACCTTTAGGGAGGAGTATTTGGAGTTTCTGGAAAAATTCGATGTTCCTTACGACGAAAGATATATTTTTGCGGAGCTAATTTAAATGTAACGAGCCTACGGCTCTCTGTTGGCGGGTGTGACAGAATGTGGACGGACTAAAGTCCATCCTTACAACATGAACCGAGCCTACGGCTCTGACATGTTAGTTCCAAAGGAACGGTTCATGTTGTAGCTCGGGATTTTAATCCCGGAACATTTATGCAAAATAATTCCCGTAGGGATGGTTCATTTTACAATCATGGATTTTTCGTTTCGAAGAATTCAGGAATTAGATGTTGGGCAATTGGTTTTATTTTCGAAATGTATTGTTGCGGAATTGATTGATAGGGCCAGCGCAGATTGGTACCTATATTGGCCCAACTACCAGGCTGGGCCATAAATCGATCGCAGGCATGGTTGGCAAAATTCTGTTGTGTGATGAACGGTGCAATCAGCGTTTCCATAAACTTATTGATTCGATTTTCCAATTCCAACGCTGCAGGCAGGTCGCTTTTGGTTAATTCAAACCACTGCAGTGCCGCAAATGGATTCAGACAGGCTATATTGGAATAGGCACCGTGCGCGCCGTTTTGTATTCCGCTTGCCAGTCGGTGCCCCGGTATAAATACGGAAAGTCTTTCGCTGTTCGCCCTCATTTCTTTGTACCAACTTTCATTGCCATTCTGGTCAAAAACTTTCACCCCCATCCGGGAATCGTTTTCATGGTTTGATCATTCCAATTGTTTAGATCCCACAACCGATCCATTTCATCCGATGCTTTTTCTGCAAAATAATTACTCAATTAGTAGTCCAAGTTATTAAGAATCATCGATTTTATTAGTATCTTATTGATCATTTATCCTCTCATCCCTTATCCGCTGGTACTGTTTATTCGCAAACACAAATTCCTGAAGCTTTTGGTTGTCGGTAAGCAATATGTCTTTTCGGTTACCTTCCCAGCACATTTCCCCTTCCGAAATGAACAGGATATTATCACCGATTTCCATCACGGAATTCATGTCGTGGGTGTTGATGATGGTGGTTATTTGCAGGTCAACGGTAATCGAATGGATGAGTTCGTCTATTACCATAGAGGTTTCGGGGTCGAGACCGGAATTGGGTTCGTCGCAGAACAAATATTTCGGGTTCATCACAATGGCGCGGGCAATGGCTACCCGTTTCTGCATTCCTCCGGAAATTTCGGATGGGTACAATTTATTTGCCTCTACCAGATTAACGCGATCGAGGCAGAAATCTACCTGTTTTTGTTTCTCCGCAGTAGAAAGTTCTGAGAACATATCGAGTGGAAACCGGATATTTTCTTCAACGGTCAGCGAATCGAACAAGGCGCCTCCCTGAAAAACCATGCCCATTTCCTGCCTGAGTTTTTTGCGGTCACGGTGATTCATCCGCGTAAAGTCCCGGTTGTCATAAAATATCTGACCACGGTCAACTTCAAGCAATCCAACGATCGATTTTATTAAAACCGTTTTGCCCGATCCGCTTCGTCCAATGATCAGGTTTGTTTCGCCTTGATTAAAAACCTTTGTGATATCTTTTAATACATCGTTGTGCTCAAACGACTTGTATATGTTTTTTATTTCGATCATAGAAGCAACTGAGTTAAAATCAAGTCCCAAACAAGAATCAGGATATTCGTATTCACAACTGCCCTGGTACTGGCCGTGCCCACATCAAAAGCGCCACCTTCGACCGTGTAGCCAAAAAATGCAGAAACGGAGGCTATCAGAAAACCGAATACCAGACATTTGATCAGTGAAAACGTTACGTAATAAGGTGTAAATGCATATTGAATTCCGTTAAGGTAGTCGGTAACCGTAACTGCCCCAACAGCAGGGCCAACAATTAAACCGCCTACTATTCCAAAGAAAACACTAAGGATGTACAATAACGGGAATATCATAACCACAGCAATTATCTTGGGCAATATCAGATAGCTGGCCGAGTTAACACCCATAATTTCCAGCGAATCGATTTGTTCAGTAACTTTCATGCTGCCGATTTCAGAAGTAATATTTGAACCAATTTTACCTGCCATGATCAATCCCATGATCGTTGATGAAAACTCAAGAATCAATGAATCTCGATTCCCCAGGCCAATCAGCGTATTTGGAAGTAACGGATTTGTCATATTGTAAGCAACTTGCAAAGTCATGATTCCTCCCATGAAAATAGAGATTACGGCTACAATGCCTACCGATTTCACACCGAGATTGTCTATCTCATTAAATGTTTGACGGGCATAAACCCTATGTCGTTCCGGCTTACTGAAAACTTTCACCAGTAAAGCAAAATATCTTCCGGTTTGATTAAAAATATTCATTTTCGATTCCTTTTTACTTTCGTAAATTCAATTTCACTTCGGACAGGCACCAAGAGCAATTAAAACCACCTAAAAATAAGTTTTTGATAAAGGTACAAATATTCCAAAAGCAGTTATTTTTTCGAGTGTTTTAATTTTAAACTTATTATCTTCATAAAAGTTTCAGACAGCTAATTCTGCATTAAGGATTGAGATTTCGGGGATGAGTATTATTTACTAAATTACACACTACTAAATACTTGAAACATGAACAACAATTATTGTGTGATAATGGCAGGCGGCATTGGGAGCAGGTTCTGGCCACTGAGCAAGACAAATATGCCAAAACAATTCATCGACATTTTGGGAACAGGCCGCACTTTTATTCAGCAAACTTACGACAGGTTTAAAAAAATATGTCCTGATGAAAACTTTTATGTGGTGACCAGCACAGATTACAAGGACCTTGTGATGAAACAATTGCCCGAATTGCGAAAAGATCAGATTTTGCTTGAACCACTTCGGCGGAATACTGCACCCTGCATTGCTTATGCCTGCTATAAAATACAAACGATTAATCCTGACGCCACTATCATTGTCGCGCCTTCCGATCATCATATTCAGCAGGAAGACGTATTCCTGGAACAAATAAAAAAAGGAATCGAATTTGCAAAATACAACGATGCGCTGCTAACCCTCGGCATCACTCCCAACCGACCGGAAACCGGTTATGGTTACATACAGATTGAAAGCAGTACGATAGGAAACGAAACGGAAAACCTGCACAAAGTAAAAACCTTTACTGAAAAGCCAAGTCTGGAACTTGCTAAAATTTTTCTCGAAAGTGGAGAGTTTTTCTGGAATTCAGGCATTTTTATCTGGTCGCTACCGTCTATCCTGAAAGCTTTTGAAATGCATTTAAGTTCGGTTTCCGAATTGTTCAAAAAGGGACACAAGCTCTACGGAACAGCAAACGAGATTCCATTCCTGAACAAAACCTACTCGGAATGCCAGAATGTTTCTATCGATTACGGAATCATGGAAAAGGCCGATAATGTTTACGTGCTGTGTTCTGATTTTGGCTGGAGCGATTTGGGAACCTGGGGATCATTGTATGAAAGCAGCAATAAAGATACTGAGGGAAATGTAGTTTCAGGAAAAGACGTGATGCTCTACAATTCGACCAACTGCATTGTAAATATGCCTGAAAACAAACTCGTTGTTTTACACGGACTGGACGGATATATTGT
The DNA here is from genome assembly GCA_945897845.1 of Chitinophaga pinensis. Taxonomy (GTDB): domain Bacteria; phylum Bacteroidota; class Bacteroidia; order Bacteroidales; family Prolixibacteraceae; genus Aquipluma. Next base: position 4,365 of record CAMDGL010000016.1, read on the forward strand.
GGTGGAATCAGAAGGAACCCTGTTGGTATGTAAAAAAGAAGACGAACAGCAAATCAGGCAGTTTGTAAACGATGTCAGAATGAATAAAGGAGAAGATTTTGTTTAGCTCAGCAAAAATAATTTAAAAATCGGGAGTTTCGGACAACGGGATTCCCTATTTTATTTTAAGAAAAGTCTTATTATTCCCAGTAATCGGGCTTGAAGGTGCTTCTGACACAACGGAACCCGATGTATGATTTTGCAGAATCCTGGTATTCATAACTTCGGGTGGAAGACTGAATGTAGTAGGCGATGTCTTTCCATGAGCCGCCACGAATGACTTTTCGTTTCAAGGCAGGTGAATCTTCTGGTTTTGCATTGTATTGAAAATCGGGACTAAAATCAGACAGCAATTCATAGCTTGATTCGTCATAAGCATTTGAAGTCCACTCGGCCACATTGCCGGCCATATCGTATAATCCGAAGGAATTGGGAATAAAATTGGCGACTTTGGTAGCTGTCACATTATTTTGGCTGTCAGCAACATAATTTCCACGCATTGGTTTAAAGTTACCTACGAAGTGACCTTCCTGATCACGAGTGTAATAACTTCCCCAGGGGTACATTGTCATTTGATGGTTTCCGCGGGCTGCATATTCCCATTCCACTTCGGTTGGTAAGCGGTAATCCATTACCGTTGCCATTTTAATCATATCCTGATAAGCATTCAATTGTTGGGTACGCCAAACGCAAAAAGCTTTTGCCTGAGCCCAAGTTACGCCAACCACCGGATATTCATCGTAAGCAATGTGCGAGAAATACTTTTTGGTGTATGGTTCGTTGTATGTAAAGGTATAATCACGGATCCAAACCAAAGTGTCAGGATAAACAGGTGTGCTTTCGCGCATCATAAAAGACGACCTGTTCTGTACCGGACTCTCCTTCCCTTTTGCATCAAGTACAGTGCCACCATAACTTTGTGTCTCATAATTATAGCTGTTTTCCCGCCTTGCTGCCTGCTTGTAGTCGATCCAGTAATATTCAAAATGCAATTTCCGGGTATCAATTTCTTTTTTGTTGAAAAACTGTTCCGTTTCAGGAATGAACATTTCTTCAAGGGAAGCCTGATAATCAGGATTTTTCCATTCGATGGGTTCCTGCCAGTTTAGATGCGGAGTTTCAAGAATCGCTCCTTTGCGGCCTTCTGTAATTAAAAATTCAGGAATAGATTCAGACAATAACTGTCGGGCAATTGAATCCCTTACCCAAAATACGAATTGACGGTATTCATTGTTTGTAATTTCTGTTTCGTCCATCCAGAATGAAGGTACCGAAATAGTTTTAACAGAAGTATTTGCCTGATCAACTTCCTGATCAGATGGCCCGATATTCAGGCTTCCCTGTTTCACGAAATTCATACCGTATGGAATAGGCTCGAAATAGGGCTTTCTGCTCAGTGCGCCTGAAAGCTCGCCGGAACCAAATCTCTTGCATGAACCAAGAAGGGCAAGCATTACAAAACCTATGAACAGAATTTTATACATCCAAAAATATTAGTATTCCCAAAGGTTTTGTTCGTAATCGAAGATATCCTTTTCAATACGTTTACTTTCAAGCATTGCATTTTTACCTTTCATGTACTGACTAATGTCGCGATTATTATAAATATTCGCTTCTTTCACAATGTATGAATTGAATCTTCTTTTCAGGAAAATATCATCGAAAGAAGAGTTCCGAGCTGTATTTTGCGAATTAAAAACTTCGTTGCCAGCCATAAGTTCACGTGCTTCAGGATAATAAATCCAAAATACCTGGCGGCGTTGAACTGATTCCTGATTGGTATCATCGTCACGGTAAAATTCCTGAATCGGACAAATACCAATGATACGTACATTCAATGCTGATGATTGCTTGTCGAAATACCATTCTTCTTTCAACATAAATTGTTTAACTTCTTCTGAACGAATTTCTCCGGTAACAGGTTTTTCAATCAACTCTCCGGTATCAACATCCCTCACTTTTCGGGTTCTGGTAGTTGCACCAAAGGCTTCTTTTACCTGTTCAAAAGTCATCGGAATTTTGAACTCGTCGTCAAGCTTTGCATCATAAGCCGTCAGCTTGCCATCTTTAATTCCTTCGATAAAAAGGTTTACCAAATTGCGTCTTCCTTCCACTTCTTTGGTTGGAAAATACAAGGTCTGGTTCATTTTTTCACGAAGATCAATAATTCTCCAGACTTTTTTCGACCACATTACGTCCGCTTCTCTGGGATAGGGAAGTGGAGTTGGTTTGCGTTTATAAACGTCATTCCGTTTAAATGCTCCGTCAATTATCTGAGAATTAGATTCCTTTGCGGTTGCTACAACCAATAAAGCGAATACTCCAAAGAATAACAAAATATTTTTCATAACTATCTAATTTTAAAACCTATTGGAGACAACGGGCGTGTAGTTCCATCGTCACCTTTTGCTACAATATTATCAATGTATATAGTACTTCCCTGCGTTAACTTGTTCAAAAATGACTTCTGCTCATCGGTAAATCTGTTTGATTTTGAAGAAGTCGTTTTCACGTATGTTCCGGTGAAGGAAATATCAAATTGTGTTACCTTAAATTTTAGATCAAAATCAAAGTCTTTTAGTTCCGCAAATATTCCATCTTCTGCCAGCAAATCTTCTTTTTTCAATGTACCACCATTTAAACCGCCAATGGTTGCAACTGGTGGCGGAACTTCTTTAACCCTGAATACCATAGAGCCCATCAACCTGGTTTCACCGTTCATTTTGGCGTTTACTGTAATGGATGTGCTTTTACCTTGAGCGTCAAGTTTCGACGGATAAGCAAGAAAATCATCACCGGATTTATCAATACGTCCATTGGAAATGGTAACGATAAGATTTTCGGATGCTACTCCCGGAACTGAAACTTTAATAGGATTGGGAATTCCCATGTACATTACATTCATTTTGGTAGGTGAAATAGTTGCATTTGGACGGCCTACCTGGTATTCGCCTTCGAAAGGATAAGGAGTAATATTTCCTTCCGGGGTTTTGTATTTGATTAATCCACCCCACTTAAATGTACCAACCTTTGTAGCAGTGGCTTTGTAAATACCTTTTCCATTCTTCATTATTAGCTTAGTGCCACCAACGAAGATCTCGGGCTGCTGGGTAGTGTCTTCTGCAGTAAGGAAGACTTCCGCTTCAAACTGATCGCCTTCCAGAACATAGGTCGATTTTGCAATAATTGCGGACCCAAGTCGGTTAAACTTAAATGAAGAAGCATCAATCTGGCCAAAAAGTGTAGATATTATATTTGTTTCAGAATTCTGAATGTCTATTTGGATTTTGGAGAGCAAGGTAATTACTGCGATCAATGGTTTGCTTTCGAAATGCAAAATCTCCCAGGTCTTTTTTTCCCCGCCTTCTTTTAAATTGATTTTAGGATCTGAAGTATCCAGCTGCTTAACAATATTTTCACGCAGTGGAGAACCTTCTTCAAGATAGGAAGCTAAAAATTCACGGTATTCTATAATGCTGTTTTTTAAATCATTGGCTTTCTTTTTATTGATCATTATTTCTGAAGGAGTATTTAAATCATCTTCCTTCTTTATCAGAATTGTATCGCCACTACTTGTGATCAAAATCGGTTCCTCCGGAGCCAATACAAAATCGGGACCTGCATCCTTTTTGGCAATTCCTCCGGAAGCCATTACCAACTCAAGCTTTAAATCCTGAATTTTCGTAATCAATGCTTTTGATTTTTCACGTACCTGATCCGCCTTATCTTTCCATTCCTTTACTTTGGTCGGATTTTGAATATATGCGGCATCAAATGAACTGTAAATCTGATCATTTTTCCTGTTGACAATATTTAGGGTCTGAGTTAAACTGGCATCTACAATTCTGAAAGATTCCAGCACCTCAGATGCAACATTTAGTGCCAGCATTGCTGTGAGCACCAAATACATCATATTTATCATTTTTTGCCGCGTAGATTCCGGGCAATTCTTTGCAGACATAGTATTCGCTCTATTAAGTTACTTCTTTTTGTAATTCATGGCGCCAAGCATATTTCCATAAATTGAATTAAGAGCATCGAGATGTGAATTCAGTTTTTCAGCATTTTCTTTGTACTTCTTCATTTCACTGGCCGACGAAGCAATGATCTGATTCATTTGATTCAATTCTTCAAAGAATTTGCCTGATGCATGAATTTGTTCACTTGTACCCTTTAATTGCTTTTCGTAGGTAACATTCAGCGATTCAATGTTTTTATTTAACTTCTGCAGACTTTCGCTATAACTTGAAGAATTTTGATCAAGGTCTTTGAATCCTTTGTCAATTGATCCAGAAAGTTTCTGGTACGACTCTACAAGTTTACTTCCTGATTCATCAATTTGGCGGGTAAATTTTATGCTCGATTCATTCAGTTTGGAAAGCATCCCTTCACCTGTTTCAGAAATTTTACTGGCAGTATTGCTGTAGGTTCCAACCAGTTCGCCGATAGAATTACTAAGCGTTACATTCGCCTGTGTATTTACATCAGAGAAAGCAATCATCGATTCGGATGCTGAGTTCAGATTTTTCACATAAATATCGGTAGCCAAGGTTGCAGATGAAATATCACTGATTCCTGAAGCTGTGTTTGATAAATCCACCAAACTTTTTCCAATTTTTGTTAAAAGTTCAGGAGTAATATTTGTACTGCCAAGCAGCGAATCAATATTTGACTTAATAGAAGATTTCGCTTCTTCCTCATTTTCGAGAAACTCATAATCATCCTGAAGTTCAGGATAAACCCTTGACCATTCGGGCTGCTCCATTGGTGGTTCGAAAGCCGAAAGAAAGAAGATAAAAGCTTCGGTCAACAAGCCAATCGTAAGCATAATTCCAGAGTGGTTCCAGTGCTGAAGTTTAAATAAAGCTCCAATAAGCACAAGCGAGGCACCCCAGCCATATACATAACCCATCAGAACTTTCCACTTTTTCGACTTAAGTATTTCGCCAACATTCATGTGATAAGAATTAAAAAATGGTAATTAAAATTCATTTCCAAAAGAAGAACGAACACAACGGAAACCTATGTATGATTTGGTGGTATCCTGGTATTCATAACTTCTGGTTGAAACCTGCAAATATGCAGAAATATCTTTCCATGATCCACCGCGGATAACTTTACGTTTCATTGCAGGGGCATCATCTTGTTTGGCATTGTATTCAAAATTCGGATTGAAATCGTTGATGTACTGGTAAGCTGCCTCATCATAGGCACTATTAGTCCATTCAGCAACGTTTCCGGCCATGTCATAGATTCCGAAGTCATTGGCATCATAACTTCCCACTTTCATGGTTGCCATTCCACCGTCTTCGATGTAATTTCCTCTTAAAGGCTTAAAGTTGGCCATAAATGAACCGTCCTTTTCACGGGTATAATAACCTCCCCAGGGAAACATTGACAATTGTTTATCACCCCTTGCTGCATATTCCCATTCAACCTCGGTAGGTAAGCGGTAATCGTGCAGTGTTGCTTCCTGCTTTGAAGCAAGCAGATCATTCAAAAGTTTGGTTCTCCAGTGACAGAAAGCCTTGGCTTGTTTCCACGCCACACCAACTACAGGATAATCATCAAATCCGGGATGCCAAAAATAACGGGTTGCCCAGGGTTCATTGTATGAAAAAGTAAAATCCCTTATCCAGCACAATGTATCGGGATAAATGGGGGTCTGGTCACGTAAAATAAATGAAGAACGGTTTTCGATCGCTTTTTCTTCGCCTTTGGCATCGACCACTGTTCCGCTGTAGTTCTGGGTTTCGTAATTGTACATATTCACTCTGCGGGCAGCCTGCTTGAGGTCTATCCAATGGTATTCGTAAAATAATTTACGGGCATCAATTTCTCTTTTCTTGAAAAATCGTTCGTTTTCAGGAACATACATTCCTTCCAGTGCTTCCACATAATCAGGATTATTCCATTCGAGCTTTTCGCGCCAGTTGATACGGGGCGGATCAACCGGATTACCTTTACGGTCTTCGCTAATCATAAATTCAGGAAATTGATCCGACAACAAAGTCCTGGCAATTGAATCGCGAACCCACTCAATAAATTGACGGTATTCGTTGTTGGTGATCTCGGTATCATCGATCCAGAAGGCATCAACCGAAACAGTTTTTGACGATGTACTGGATGATGTTACATCCTGATCGTTAGGTCCAAGATTAAAAGACCCCCTGTGCACAAAAGTCATTCCGTAAGGAGTTGGTTCAAACCATTTCCCTCTTCCCTTAACCCCTGTTAGTTCACCGTTTCCGGATTTGCTGCAACTATTTAATGTTGCAATAATCAAAACAACTAACCCAATAGAAAAAAGTTTTTTCATATTTCAGCTATATAATGCTTCTTATTTTTTCTTATAGAAATCTTACACTCTTGTATTTCTTACTTCTGTTTTTGCCCAAATCGAAACTGTACCCAATGAATATTTCATGTGAACCGTTCCCGTAACCTGATAAAGCAGAGGTCATTATGTCATAGGCATATCCAATTCGCATGCCGTTTACCAATTCAAATCCTAAAAGAACTCCAACCGCATCGTTGATTCGGTAATTCAAACCAGCCGAATATCTTTTTTTATAAACCAGGTCAACTGTTATATCAGCCTGGTAAGCAACCATATCAGTTTTAAAAAGAACTGATGGTTGTATTTCAAATAACGGATCAGACAGACTGATATTGTACCCTGCCGACATATAATAATGCCTTGCCAAATAGGTACTGGCCTGATCTGAAAAAACGATGGATGCCTGATTCAAATGTGTAACAGACGCCCCAATAAAATAATCGTTCGCTCTCAAAAATAAGCCAATGCCGATATCAAACGCCAACTGACTAACATCTCCCTGAGGAATTCCTGATTCGGTTGTTGATCCGAACATATCACCCTCCGGAATATACCAATCGCCATTTACTGCCATGTTGTAAAATCCGGCAGATGCACCTATTCCCAGATTACCCCACTTTGTGGCTTTTCGGTATGCATAATCGAAACTGACCGCAATATTTTTTTGAAATCCCAACTCATCACTGATAATATTCAGTCCAACGCCACTATTAATTCCAAACAATTCAGTTGTACCTTCAACACTGAACAACAATGTTTTTGGAGCTCCTGGAATGCCATCCCACTGATAACGATTTAAAATTAAGCCATTTACCATTCCGTTATTGCCAGCATACCCCGGGTTAACCGATAACTGCGTCATCCGGTTAAAAGTAAATTGCGGATCCTGCTGGGCAATCGCGGCTAATATAGCTATTATATATAAAAATAAAAAGCAAAATATTTTTTTCATAAAACCACTGTTGCGACTTGAATTCGCCCTGATAGCGTAAAGTAAGGCATTAATTTTTTACAGTACACAAAAAGAGATATTATCTAAAGTCACTGAACGCATTTTAAAATCATTTATTTTGTCTTTTGTGCATTTTACGAATATTTTTCCACCACCGGTCAGGTATCTCACCATGCGATGCTTTCTTATAATCTTCTTCATCACAAGGAATTACATACATTCCTTTTTTCTTTCTTTCTTCTTCAGAAATTTCCATCCACCACCGCCCTGATATCCGGCTCTGAAAAAAAACCAGCGTCATGTCCAAATCCGACATGTCAACAATAAATTGACTGAAATCATCGGTATCTTCGAGTGGGTCTTCCGGTTTACGATTGAACATTCCGTCCATAAAATGCCAGACAATTTGCGCCATCAGTTTTGATGAACTTCCTGACAAGTCTCTTTCAGGAATTAAATTGAAAAATCCGGCTATGTTTAATCCGTCGCTTGTTCCGGCGTACCGCGCTATCTGGCAGGCTTCTTCCGAATACAGCCCATTGGGCGATGCAAACGATTGCCCGGGAGCATCCTGATAGCGGACAGCATTCAGATCGAAACTGAAAACATTCGCATTTCGGAGAATTGGCTCGGTTGATGTGAGGTCGTAGCGAACCTGCCCGAGTCTTTTTACATCAAAGTAAAAATCGTTGAACTGATCAAGTTCTGTTGCATCAACAAAATAATTTTGGTATCCCAATGCTGTGTAGGAATACAGGTTTTTCTGTTTTTCGAAAATGAGGTTCAGGTAATTTTCTGAATTGATAGTTTTAACACCTTTTCGGTAATCCAATTTAGGATCGAGTGTAACCAGATTAAACAAACGTCCTTCAAATGCTTTCGTCATTCCGAAAGTCAAATCCTGGCTTCCGCCCAAAACAACAAGCGTTTGTTTGCTTTCAAGGAAATGTTCGCAGATATCGCGCAATGCAAAGTACGAATCATTCACATTGTTGCCAGTCTTTAAGTTTCCCAGATCGAGAATTTTAAATCTTGGCCCAATTCGGTTCAGATTGTATAAGTGTTTCCTGATTTCATCCGGCGCTTTTCCTGCTCCGGCAATCAGCGAATTCCGGTCCTCTTCAACCCCTATAATAACCACATCAGCCTTTTCAGGCTTGAGTTTCTCCCTGTTTTTCTGAAGAAGTGCTCCAAAAGAAAGCTTGTTATTGGCCCATTCGGCAAATTCAAACTTCTCGAAATCAACAGGATTAAAATAATGCAACAAGTCCATTTAAAAAAATTTTATCAGGCTATTAAAATACGCTTTTAAATAAAACGGGCAAGTATAAATTACTCACCCGAAAAATTTATTTCTTACGCCCTTTTTTTGCTACTGGTTGCTTCTCTATTAACTTCAAACAATCATCGAGTGTGAGCTCGGTAGCATCAGTCGTTTTTGGAATTTTGTAGTTGTTCTTTTTATACGAAATGTATGGGCCCCATCTCCCGTTCAGAAGCCTCACTTCCGGATTTTCATCGAATACTTTGATAACCGCATTTTTATCTTTTTCACGTTTAGCATCAATCAACTCAATTGCGCGGTCCAACTCTACGGTGTAAGGATCGTCAATATTTTTTTCGAGTGAAACAAATATGCTGTTGTGCCTCACGTATGGACCAAAACGTCCGATGGCAACGGTTACTGTTTTTCCTTCATATTCGCCGATTGTCCGCGGTAACTTGAAAAGCTCAAGGGCATCTTCGATAGTCAAAGTTTCCAGATGTTGGCCGGTGCGGAGACTGGCAAACAGCGGCTTTTCGCCTTCTTCGGTAACTTCGCCCAATTGCGCGACCGGGCCAAAACGTCCTATCCTGACTGACAATTCTTTTCCTGAAGTGGGATCGATACCCAATATCCTGACACCATTGGCACGTTCAGCTTCGGCTAAAGCTCCTTCAACTTTGGCGTGAAAAGGATCATAGAAACTCCGAATCATTTCGTTCCAGACCAACTCGCCTTCAGCAATTTCATCAAATTCCAATTCAACTTTGGCGGTAAAATTATAATCCATGATCAGATCAAAATACCGGAGCAGGAAATCGGTCACAACCATTCCGATATCAGTCGGAAACAGTTTTGATTTTTCGGCGCCGGTTTGCTCTGTCTTGTGTTTTTCGGTAATTTTTTTTCCTGACAATATGAGCTCGGTAAATGGCCGTTCTACTCCGGGCCGGTCTTCCTTCACAACATAACCGCGGTTTTGCACGGTGGTGATAATTGGCGCATAAGTTGACGGCCTGCCGATGCCCTGTTCCTCAAGTTTTTTGACAAGGCTGGCTTCGGTATAACGCGGAGGTTTTAATGTAAAACGTTCAGTCGCGAATATTTTCTCTGTGCGCAGTACCTGATTCACTTTCAAAGGTGGCAATAATCCCTTCGTTCCGCCATTCTGATCTTCATCATCATCCGATTCAATATACACAACAAGGAATCCATCAAAAATCAACACTTCGCCCGAAGCGACAAATTTTTCAGGAACAGTTGAGATATCAATGGTGACGGTTGTTTTCTCCAATTCAGCTTCCGCCATTTGAGAAGCAATGGTGCGTTTCCATATCAGGTCGTACAGTTTTTTCTCCTGATTGGTTCCCGAAATTTCCTCATTGTCGATGTAGGTGGGACGAATTGCCTCATGCGCTTCCTGTGCGCCTTTCGATTTGTTTTTGTATTGCCTGAACTGATGGTACTTTTCGCCAAGCATACCTATGATCTTTTGTTTGGCAGTGCCAATTGCCAAGTCAGAAAGAGTCACAGAATCGGTACGCATGTAGGTAATTTTTCCGGACTCGTACAATTTCTGGGCAATACTCATGGTCTGTGAAACCGAAAATCCAAGCTTACGGCTGGCTTCCTGCTGAAGCGTAGAAGTAATAAAAGGCGGTGCCGGAGATCGTCTTCCCGGTTTTTTCACCACATCGCTTATCTGAAAATCAGCATCTTTACATTTTTCCAGAAAAGAATACGCTTCGGCTTTTGTATCAAATCGCTTATTTAGTTCAGCTTTCAATTCCGAAATCCTGCCGTCATTTTCAGGAACCAGAAAACTGGCAGAAACCCTGAAAGCTGAAGTGGAAGTAAAATTGTGAATCTCGCGTTCGCGTTCAACAATGAAACGAACAGCCACCGATTGTACCCTTCCGGCCGACAAGGATGGTTTTACCTTTTTCCATAAAACAGGCGAAACCTCAAAACCTACAATCCGGTCGAGCACCCTGCGGGCCTGCTGGGCATTTACCAGATTCAGGTCGAGTGGTCGCGGATTTTGAATGGCTTTCAGAATGGCTTCCTTCGTAATTTCATGAAAAACAATTCGTTTGGTATTTTCAGGCTTGAGCCCCAGCGTTTCCATCAGGTGCCAAGAAATGGCTTCCCCCTCGCGGTCCTCGTCAGATGCCAGCCAGACCATTTTCGATTCTTTGGAAAGTTTCCTGAGTTCTGCGACTAATTTCTTCTTATCAGCAGATATTTCGTATTTCGGAGTGAAATCATTCTGAATGTCAATTCCGAAATCTTTCTTTTCGAGGTCCCTGATATGCCCCATGCTGGAGGTTACATGAAAATCCTTCCCCAGGAATTTCTCAATTGTTTTTGCTTTGGCAGGTGACTCGACAATAACCAGATTTTCGTACATATATCGTTTTATAATTCTTACTTGATTCAAAATTTCGTGCAAATTAAAGAAAATGAATCGCTAAGATCAAAATTAAATCCAATAAACTTTAAAATCATATTTATTCTGACTCCTTTGAATGATCAAATTCCAACAAATGGATTTAAGCTGGGTTTCATTATCTTTGCCCGCTAAAACCGAAATCAATTTCGAATGGAAAGAGATATTTCAACCTTCAAAAAATATATCCGAATATTTTGGATTACCTATGCTTCAGGCGTTGTAGCTATTTTTTTGCTATTCTTCATCATTGCTGAAGGATGGCTTGGATTCATGCCAACTTTTGAAGACCTTGAAAATCCGGAAAGCCTGCTGGCATCAGAAGTAGTTTCGTCCGACAGTATTGTTTTAGGGAAATATTTTAAGGAAAACCGAAGTTTTGTCAGTTACGAAGAATTCAGTCCCGATCTTCTGAATGCGCTTATTGCTACCGAAGATATCAGGTTTTTCAAACATTCAGGAATTGATATCAGAGGACTTTTCAGGGTTTTTGTCGGTGTAATAACTATCAACAGCAATTCAGGAGGAGGGAGTACCATCAGCCAGCAATTGGCCAAAATGCTTTTCCCCCGCGACAACCTCGACAATAAACTGGAGCTTGTTCTGCGGAAATTTAAAGAATGGGTAATAGCCGTCAAACTTGAAAAAAGCTACACCAAAGAGGAAATCCTCACAATGTACCTTAATAAATACGATTTTCTGAACCTTGCAGTGGGAATTAAGTCGGCATCAGCCATCTATTTTAACACAACTCCCGACTCCCTCAGGCTCGAACAATGTGCAATGCTGATTGGAATGGCAAAAAACTCATCCCTTTACAATCCTGTCAGACGGCCTGAACTTGTGATTCAACGCCGGAATGTGGTATTGAAACAAATGCAAAAATACGGATACATATCGAAACAAGTTCGCGATTCGGCCAAAGCCCTGCCACTTGGCCTCGATTACCACAAAGTGGACTTCAAAACCGGACTGGCGCCCTATTTCAGGGAATACCTGCGTATTGCGATGAATGCAACCAAACCTGTCAGAGCAGATTACCGGGCCTGGCAAATGCAAAAATTCAGGGAAGACTCGGTTGAATGGGAAACAAATCCGCTGTATGGCTGGTGCAATAAAAACAAAAAACTGGATGGTAGTGCGTACAATTTATACCGCGACGGAATCAGGATTATTACAACCATCGACTCGCGGATGCAACGTTATGCAGAGGAGGCGGTGACCACCCACATGAAAAACAATTTGCAGCCCTCGTTTAATAAGCACCTGAAAAAATTAAAGAATAAGCCGTTCTCGAATACGATGAGCAATGAATCTGTTGAGGGCATTTTGGAACAATCGATCAAACAGACTGCGCGGTACCACATTGCAAAACAAGCTGGCAAATCTTGGGAAGAAATCAAAAATATATTCGATACGCCAGTCGAAATGAGCGTCTTTTCATACAAAGGCGACCGCGATACCACCTTAACTCCACTTGATTCGATCAAATATTATTACAGCTATTTCCGCTCTTCGTTTATGTCGATGGAAATAAGTACCGGAAATGTTAAAGCTTATGTTGGCGGCCCCGACTACCGTCATTTTATGTACGACATGGTAAAAGGCGGAAAAAGACAGGTTGGATCGACTGTCAAACCATTCTTATACACCCTTGCCATGCAAAACGGCCTTTCGCCCTGCAGCAAAGTTCCAAACGTAAAACAACAATTTATTTTGCCTGATGGCACTATCTGGGAGGCGAAAAACTCAGGAAAAACAAAATTCGATGACAAGATGGTTACCCTGAAATGGGGACTGGCGCATTCAGTAAATCAGGTATCAGCCTGGGTGATGAAACAATACAATCCGCAATCGGTGGCTGACGTGATGAGGAAGATGGGCGTTTATAGTCCGATTGATCCGGTTCCCGCTATGTTTCTGGGAACATCGGACATCACATTGTACGAAATGGTGGGTGCGTATAGTACTTTCGCAAACAAAGGCGTTTATACACAGCCCACCTTTGTAACCCGAATTGAGGACCGCCATGGAAATGTGATATCGACCTTCAGGCCCGAAAGGCATGATGCCATTGATGAACAAACAGCTTACCTGATGATCGAACTGATGCGCGGGGTAGTTGATCAGGGATCGGGAGGAAGATTGCGCTGGAAACCTGAATATGGCGGTTTCAAAGGGCAAATTGCCGCAAAAACCGGTACCACCCAAAATCAGTCGGATGGCTGGTTTATCGGTATCACCCCGCAATTGGTTAATGGATCGTGGACAGGTGCCGAATTGAGGAGTATTCACTTCGAAGACCTGCAATCGGGACAAGGAGCAAGTATGTCTTTGCCTATCTGGGGATATTTCATGAAAAAGGTTTATGCTGACAAAAGTTTGCCATACAGTGATGATGTAATATTTGAAAAGCCTGCCAATTTTTCGGTGAACACCAACTGCGATGACCCGGAAAGCATCGAACAAAGTCTTGACAACTCAGAAGATTTCTTTTAGAGAAAGTCCGAAGTGCCTAAAATGCGAAGTGCCTAAAGCTTTAAAATAACTTTAGGCACTTTATGTACTTTAGACACTCCAAACTTTTTTAATTTCCGCTTTCGAGCTGATTGGTTATTTTGTCGTTTATTTTCTGACTTGGAAATTCGAGGGAATAAATCATCGCTTCAACCTGTCGTAAATAATTTCGCTTATTGTTTTTGGGTGCATAAACATTTCCTTCAACTGTTACAATCCTGCGCCGGCTGGCATCCAGAACTGCAAGACTGACAAAAGGTCCGCCCATAAAATCATTCTCAACCCTCCATAAACCACGCAGTTCAGAAGCATAATTTCCGTTGTAATTCAGGATATTAAAGTCCAGTGGAACTTCCATTTCGGTGGTCATATAAGATCCGGGCAGCGGTCCGGGAACATTTTTTTTCAATTGTAAATTACGTTTACCTAACTGGTGCTTCAGTGTAAATGTACTGTCAGAATCGTAGGGATAGGTATATACAAAAATGTTTTGGGTTATCTGGGGCGTATCGTATCTGATCCAGACAAAATTGGAATCGTTCTTTACAATCTTGAAGCCCGTGGGCACATATAGTTGAATGTTAAAGTCTTTTAGCAGCGTTTTGTAAACTGTCTTTTCATGCACATCCTTATAAGTTTTCTTTAATCGGTCTTTTTCTGCTTTCAGGAAAAACCCAATTATTTTCTCACTGTTCGCGTTGAACAGTTCTTCGAAGTTTTCAGCAGAAGTGGCCTGAATATTTACCACAACCTGCGGATAGGCGTATACATCGTTGGTAAATTCGACTTTCGGATTTGTATTGGTTGGCGAGATTTTAACCGTTATGAGATTTCGGCTTGTTTTAAATATGTTGATAAATGCTTCAGGAGGCACGTTTATCAATGTAAAGATAGGTTCTTCCTGTGGAAGCGAAGATTGTGGCTGTGCAAGTGTCTGCCGTATTACCGACCCGACTTGTCCAGTCCATACTTCCTTGCCAATTACAATTACAATTTCGTTTGATTTACCGGTGATCGTTTCCATTTTCGCACCTTCTTTCAGGTTGCAGGAAAACAAAACTAAGGTCAGAAAAGAAAAAACTAACAATTTCATCAAAATTCGTTTCATGGCTATAATGTTTTGTGTGTGGCTGCTGCGTCAAAAACCTTACCAGAATAGCATACCAATTGATACCCAGACGACTGATTTGCAATTTGGCGAAAAGGCAAAAAAAAACCCGCGATAGCGGGATTTTCCTTCAACTATTTTTCAATCTTTTCAGTATCCTTTTTTGCTTCGTCCTCCTCCGATTTTGAGGCATTCTTAAATTCCTTTATCCCCTTGCCAAGGCCTTTCATCAATTCAGGAATTTTGGTTCCGCCAAACATCAGAACAACCACTACCAATACAATAATGAGTTCCTGAGGTCCAATAATACCGGCAATAATTAATAAGTTCATACTATTAAAGTTTAAATGGTTTTTGCAAAAGTAATAAAAATAACAACTTCATTTCTTTATTTGAATAGTTTAAATATATCGTTGCCATTGGCAAAAATAACGAGTGAAAGAAGCAGCACCATTCCTACGATCTGGGCATATTCCAGAAATTTGTCGCCCGGTTTGCGGCCTGTGATCATCTCAAAAAGCAGAAACATCACATGTCCGCCATCGAGGGCAGGAATAGGCAGTAGGTTCATTACAGCCAATATGATAGAAAGAAATGCGGTCATGTTCCAGAACGAAAACCAGTTCCACATTCCCGGGAAAATATTCCCTATCGAAATAAATCCGCCAAGACTTTCGTAGGCTTTGGTCTTAGGCGAAAAAATCAGTTTAAATTGTTTCAGGTAATCGCTGGTTGTGCTGATTCCTTTGCTGATTCCTGCCGGAATCGATTCGATCAATCCGTATTTGATTGTTTTAAATTCGAATATCTTTTCCAGGTCCTGTTCAAGTTGAATACCAAGCATTCCGGTTTCAGGAATAGTAAGTGGCAGCTCCAATTCATTATTATCGCGTAACACATTTAGCACAACTGTTTTGCCAATGCTATCTTTCAAGGTCGCCTTAAATAGATCGTTGTATTCGTATTTCTGATCATTCATTCCAACAATCCGGTCTCCTTTCTCAAGGCCCGCTACTTCTGCTGCCGAACTCTTTGAAACCTTGGCAACCTTGTAATCGAAAGGAGTCCGGAACGACATTACCCCTTTGCTTTTTATCAGCAAGGCCACATCTTCGTCCGAAATTTCAACATTTACTTTTTGTCCATCGCGCTCAACCTGAATGTCAGGAGCGCTGTCAAGAATAAGGGTAGGAATTATTTTATGGAAGTTTTCTACTTTTTTATTGCCAACCGATAAAATTTTATCGCCGTTTTGAAGGCCGATTTGTTCTCCGACTGCATCCACTTCAATACCATATTTTACATTTTCTGTCGGAAGGTATTGTTCGCCCCAGGCATAAAGAATACCGATATAAATTACAAAAGCCAGAATGAAATTCATCAAAACTCCGCCAATCATTATCAGCAAACGTTGCCACGATTTTTTCGACCTGAATTCGTGTGGCTGAGGAGGCAGTTTCATTGCTTCTTTGTCCATCGATTCGTCGATCATTCCTGAAATCTTCACATATCCTCCAAGCGGCAACCAGCCAATTCCGTATTCAGTATCGCCTTTTTTAACTTTAAAAAGCGAGAACCATGGATCAAAAAACAAATAGAATTTCTCGACACGGGTTTTAAAAATTCGTGCGAACAAAAAATGCCCGAATTCGTGTATAATAACCAATAATGATAAACTTAGAATGAGTTGTGCAGCTTTTATTAATACTATTTCCATCGAATAATTTTTCTGTTTTTAAATCTGTTGTAATGCCTGATTTTTAACCATGGCAGATGTTAATATACGTGTTTCCTTGTCTGTCTGAATATAATCTTCCAGATTTGGATTTTTAATAAATGTTGCCTTGACCATGGCCTTTTCAATGATTTCAGGCATTTGCAGAAAACTGATCTTTTCAGAAAGAAAAGCCTGTACAACCACTTCGTTTGCTGCATTCAATATGCAAGGCATGTTTCCGCCCTGATTTAATGCTTCAAAAGCGAGTGCAAGATTACGAAAATTTTTCGTATTTGGCTGTTCAAATGTCAGTTTCGGGTAATCTAAAAAACTGAACCTATTGAATCCCGAGTCCAACCTTTCAGGAAAACTGAGGGCATACTGAATGGGCAATTTCATGTCAGGCAGTCCCATTTGCGCTTTCATCGAACCATCGCGAAACTGTACGATCGAATGAATAATGCTCTGAGGATGAACGATCACATCTATTTGTTCGGGTTTTAATCCAAAAAGCCATTTTGCTTCAATCACTTCAAAACCTTTATTCATCATCGAGGCCGAGTCGATGGTAATTTTAGCACCCATGTCCCAGTTCGGATGTTTCAATGCATCGGCTTTGGTAACATTTGCAAGCTGTTCAGGAGTAAAACCCCGGAATGGCCCGCCTGAGGCTGTCAGGTATATTTTTTCGATTTCATTGTTGAACTCGCCTACCAAACATTGAAAGATGGCCGAATGTTCAGAATCGACCGGGTAAATATTTACCTTGTGTTCGATGGCCAGCTGGTTGATAATTTCGCCTGCCACCACCATCGTTTCCTTGTTGGCCAGTGCAATGTGCTTGCCGGCCTTGATGGCATTGCAGGTCGGAATCAGCCCGGAATAACCAACCATTGCTGTAACTACCAGATCAACGGTATCCATTTCAACAACCTGCTGAAGCGCTTCCCTGCCTGCATATACTTTAATGGGTTCATTTTTCAGGGCTTCTTTCAACTGATCGTAATGGCATGAATTTGAAATTACCACCACGTTGGGCTGAAACTGTTTGGCCTGGGCAATCAACAAGTCTATATTGTTGTTGGCTGTCAAAACTTCCACTTCAAAAGAATCGGGATTTTGCGAAATCACCTCCAGCGTTTGAGTACCAATTGATCCGGTTGACCCTAAAATTGCGATGCGTTTTTTCATAAAATAGCTTAAAAATCAATGTATATTTCAGGATCAAGGGCTGTTCCGTTGTGCCAGAGTTCGAAATGCAGGTGTGGTCCGGTCGTCAGTTCGCCGCTATTGCCCATAATTGCAATCACTTCGCCGGCCTTCACCCTTTCGCCCACCGATTTCAATAATTCAGCATTGTGTTTGTAGGCTGAAATGATATTGTTTTCGTGCTGAATGTATATTGAATTGCCTGTGTCCATTGTCCAACCGGCGAAAATCACTGTTCCGTCCAGCACATTTGAAATTCTTGCATTGAGTTTACCAACAATATCAACGGCCAGATGCTCTGATTTTGCATTAAATTTATTGGTAATCATTCCGCGAAGCGGCGTAAAAAAATGAATATTGGCAATACTTGGCAGCCGTTTCGAATTCTCAGAAACCGATAAGCCAAGCCTTTCTTCGAGCAATTTATCCTGAAATACGGAATCCGCATTGAAACTTCGGAACTCAACCTCATGGGCTTTTAAACCGGATTCGGATACCGGCAACTCATCTGTTGGCACTTCACCAAGGAATAAGGCTTGCAACTTTTCAAAATATTTATCCCTGGTCGTTATTTCATTTTCCAGCGAATCGACCAGCACATAATTACGAATGATCATTTGCCGGGTTTTCACACTGGGATATCCGGGAATATTTTCGCGCAACGGCGTGTAAGCAATAATCACAGTGGTTAATAGAATCAGTAGAATAGCGCCCAAACTGCCCAAAGTCAGTACTTTTATCGGGGTAAGTTTGATGCTCCAGACCGTTTGAATCGTAGAATCATTGTAGATGATGAGCCGGTAATGGTCTTTCAGCATCTGAAATATTTTCTTTCTCAGCTCTTTTCTGTTCATTCTCTGTTTTTTCGAACTCCAAAATTAGAAAGATTTGGAGAAAACCAGTCCGATCATGGTCATATTAATACTTTTTAACGAAGCGAATTCAACAAAAAACAAAAATAATTGAAATCGGATTAGGAATATTTAAACTGATGCTCTATATTTGCAGCCGCTTAGCAGAGAAATCTGATGCAAAGCGAAGTTCTTACAAACGACAATACATTTATCTAAAGATACATTGCGGGATGGAGCAGTTGGTAGCTCGTTGGGCTCATAACCCAAAGGCCGTCGGTTCGAGTCCGGCTCCCGCTACAAAAAAGCTCTGGCATTTATGCCGGGGCTTTTTTTATGCCCTTAATTTACTTAGTATGGAATAATAGTAAGGAAAAACGCTTAATTCATTTCTTTTACCTGAACATGATTGCCACGCCAAACGAAAGCCGGTTGAGATCCTCTTTGTGCTCCCATTCATCAAACTGATTGGTTCCGTTATCCCTTCTTGCAACCGATTTTATTTTCTGATGGCGGTATGCTGCCGTAAGAAGCAAATCGCTGTTTTCATTTAACGGCACTTTAACACCTATTTCGGGATGAAGCATCATTCCCCCATAATTGCGGAGACTGGCATCATTAATCTGGTAGGGTGACCAGTTCAGGTAGAGATCGTCATAATGTTTCGCTTTAAAATTACCAAACGCATAACCTCCCTTCATGGTCACAAATGGGGAGATTTTAGTGTCCCACAGGGTGTAGCGCAATTCAGC
>CAMDGL010000017.1 GCA_945897845.1 Chitinophaga pinensis
CACTTTTACCTGAAAGACCTAAAAGAAAAATGCTCGCCAGAATTTCGCGAGAGTCCTGCATATAGCTGGAAGCAAGGGCACAAAACACTGTTTGAACGGATTACTTCCCTTCATTTCTTGACTGATTTTCTGAAACAAAATCCATTGGATTTTTTAATCGAAAAGGAACGAATTGGAACAAAAGTCACCACAATTGAAGAAATTGAAGAACTTTTAAAATGGCAGTTTCCGCTGGTACTAAAAGCGCCATTGAGTTCCTCCGGACGTGGAATCCAGATTCTCCGGAAACAAACACTCAACACATCTAACAGTCAATGGATTTCGGGCATTTTGAATCAGCAAAAATATCTGATCGCTGAACCATTCCTGAATAAAGTGGTGGATTTTTCCTTTCAGTTTAAAATCAGCGATAACGAACCTGAATATTTGGGATATTCGGTTTTCGAAACCAACACGAACGGCCAGTATCAAAGCACTTTGATCCACCCGAAAATCAATCAGATAATCAGTACGGAGATGAATACTAAAATCGGAACAACGGCTATGATGTTGAAGGAAGCGCTGAAAAACTC
The DNA here is from genome assembly GCA_945897845.1 of Chitinophaga pinensis. Classification (GTDB taxonomy): domain Bacteria; phylum Bacteroidota; class Bacteroidia; order Bacteroidales; family Prolixibacteraceae; genus Aquipluma. The sequence continues at coordinate 573 of CAMDGL010000017.1, forward strand.
CGTGTACGCGAAACTCCACCGTGGTTTTTTAGGTATTGATGCAATGATTTACAGTGAAAAGGATGGCTTAAAAATTCAGCCGTGTATTGAAATAAACAGCAGAATGAACATGGGGATTCTGACCAAACAAATTGAAACAAAAATTCATCATGAAACTTCAGGGAAGTATGCACTATTTTATGGTTCACAGGGTGAGTACCATAAATTAGCCATAAAAAAAGTATCCGAACAACCTTTAAAATTTAGAAACGGAAAATTAAGTTCCGGATTTCTTTCATTGGTTGAGCCAGATACGGAAAAACAATTTGGCGCTTATATCGTTTTGGCAGCGGCTAAATAATGATTGATGGTATCGAGAAGATACTTCAACCGGATGGGTTTGGTGATAAACTCATCACAGCCGGCTGCCATACACAATTTTTCCTCTCCTGAAAGGACAAACGCTGTTTGAACGACAATTATAATGGATGGAAATTCTGTTTTGATAATCCTCGTGGCTTCAATTCCATCCATTTTGGGCATATTAATGTCCATTAAAATCAAATCAATCTGAGGATTCTTTCGAACAATTTCGACGGCATCAAGGCCATTTTTTGCCCATATCAATTGAGCTTTTGTTTTCCGGAGCGCCGCTTCAAAGTATATACTACTGGTCTCGTTATCTTCAACGATTAAAACTGTTTTTCCATCCCACAAATAACTGGTGTCATTGAAATCCATTTTGTCAGTTTTTATATTTAAATATTCTTTCGTTCCAGTTGTTGGTGAATCCGTTCAATAACACGAACCAATTCAGCACTATTAAAAGGTTTGCCTAAATAATCATCCATTCCTGCCTCCATAAAAATATCTTTATCGCTTCTCAGCGTATTGGCCGTCATTGCAACAATTGGAATCCGGTTCACAACATTGTTGTTTTGTTCCCATTTGCGAATTGCTAAAGTTGCCTCAACCCCATCCATTCCCGGCATTTGAACGTCCATAAAAATCACGTCAAATACCTCATTTTCAAACAATTCAACCGCTTCAATTCCATCCGAAGCCACACTCACAGAGTGTCCCATTTTTGCCAGATTTAATGTAGCAACTTTTTGGTTAATAACATTGTCTTCGGCCAAAAGAATTTTAAGTTTTTTAACAGCTATTTCTGAAGGAATAAATTCTTCTTTTTCCATGATGGTAATTTTCTGCGCTATAACAAATTCGCAACTAAAGAAGAAAACAGCACCATTTCCCTCTTCGCTCTGAATTCCGATATTTCCGTTCATGAGCTGAACCAGATTCTTCGAAATCGCAAGTCCCAAGCCGGTTCCCCCAAATTTCCGGGTAGTCGATACATCCGCCTGAGAAAATGATTTAAACAATTTCAACTGATTTTCCGATGAAATTCCGATTCCTGTATCCTGAACTTCAAATTTCAGGACTACCTTGTTTTCATTCAGTTTAATCGTTTCAACCTTAATTTTCACAAATCCCTCAGTGGTAAATTTAATTGAATTATTGCACAGATTAATCAGTACCTGTTTTAAACGGAGTGGGTCTCCAACCAACATTTCAGGAACATCGGGACCAAGAGAGTAACTTAATTCAAGTCCTTTCTGATCGGCTTTGTATTTGAGCAGTTTTATCACTTCACTTACTTCGTCGCTTAAATTGAAGTGTATGCTTTCGAAAGTAATCTGGCCTGCTTCAATTTTCGAAAAATCAAGTACGTCGTTAATAATCATCAGCAGATTAGCTCCTGAAATTTGAATAATATCCAGATATTCAAGTTGTTCTTTGCTCAGCGGAGTTCTTTTCAATATATCGACCATGCCTACGATGCCGTTCATCGGAGTGCGGATTTCGTGCGACATGTTGGCCAGGAAAATAGCTTTTGCTTTCGCTGCCGCCTCAGCCATATCTTTCGAATGAATAAGTTCATCCTGTGTTTTGCGAAGGGTAAGGTGTAAGTTTACCCTTGCCAGAAGTTCTTCTTTACTGAACGGTTTTTGGATGTAATCGACCGCACCAAGCTGAAATCCTTTGATGATGCTGTCTTTTTCCCTTTTTGCGGTTAAGAAAATAATGGGTATGTCGTGCGTTTGCGGGTTGGATTTCAAATGCTGGCAAACTTCAAATCCATCAATATCAGGCAATACGATATCAAGTAATATCAAGTCAAATTTATGGGCTTTGGCTTTGGCAATGGCCGATTTGCCATTTTTGGCAGTAGCTATCATATAACCTTGTTCCGATAGAATGTCTTTCATCAGATCAAGGTTTAGCTGAACATCGTCAACAATCAGTACTTTTGAAATTTGGCTATCTTCTTTCATTTTCTAAAAAGTCGTGTTTAACCAATTTATCAGTTCATCCGGATTTATGATCATTTTTGCGGCATTTAACTTGATCGCTTCCTTGGGCATTCCAAAAATAACCGCCGATTTTTCATCCTGGGCAATTGTCATGGCTCCGTTTTCATGCAGTTCAAGCAAGCCCTTGGCGCCATCCGAACCCATTCCAGTTAATAATACGGCGACAATATTTTTTCCCGGAAGATTGCTTGCCGAATGAAACAATACTTCAACTGAAGGACGATGCCGGTTTACCAAAGGCCCCATTTCCAGTTTGCATTTGTATTGCCCCTTCTCCTTAACCAAGAGCAAGTGATTGAATCCATTTGCGATGTACACACTTCCCTGCTGCACAATGTCACCCTGTTCTGCTTCTTTCACATTTAGCTTACATTCCATATTCAAACGTTTGGCGAAAGCTCCGGTAAATTCTCCGGGCATGTGCTGAACGATTAGAATTCCAGGCAGATCGGTCCTTAGATTTTTCAAAATTTTCGAGATCACCTCAGTTCCTCCGGTGGAAGCACCAATTAAAATGAATTTATCGGAATATTTATTGGAAACAGGGGTAAATATAGTTGCATTTACATTATTATGAACGTTATCGGTTAAAGTTTCCTTCGAAGGTTTTAGCCTGACACTCTCAGTCATGGCAGCCGCCTTTACCGCATCAGTAATACGGATGTGATATTCCTCCATTTGTTCATTGGTCGAAAGTTTTGGCTTGGTAATTATCTCGCGGGCACCAAGTTTTAGTGCGCGAATTCCCTTTTCAGAACCTTCACCAACCAACGACGAAATAACGACCACCGGAATAGGATGCTGCTTCATCAATTTACTTAGAAAAGTAAGCCCGTCCATTCTGGGCATTTCTATGTCAAGAGTAATGACATCAGGTAGATTCTCTGCAATTTTTTTTACCGCCTCATACGGATCAGTGGCAGTATCAATCACATCAATATCTGGATCCAGATCCAGAATCTCTGTCAATGTAATTCGCATGATAGCCGAATCATCCACCACCAAAACTTTAATCTTCCTGTTGTTCATTTGGCTTCATTTTGATCGTTTTTTACCAGGTACTTTTGCAGTACTTCACCGGTTCCGGTGTTAAAATAAATTTTCCTGCCCAGTTTACCTCCCGTACTCGAACTTTCAACCGGAATTTCCATTTCAGAAATTATTTTCTTTGCCAGTTCGATGTTTCGTTGTCCAATATTAAAAACGGATACCTGCTCAACCAGCATTTCGGCCCCGCCAAATATTTTACACACAATATCTTCTTTCTTTACGCCAAATTCAAGCATTTTTTGAAACAATTGGGCAATGGCCACATTTCCGTATCGCGGCGATTCCAGTCCTTCACCATTCCAATAGGGCAGCATAAAATGATTGATTCCGCCAATACATTTTTTCTTGTCAAACAAACAAACGGAAACACACGATCCGAGGATGGTTGTCACCCATTGTGGTTCCCTGCTGATCCAGATCGTTGAAGGATGAAGAAAATGGTTTGTCTGACGCATTTTGCTCATTAGTAGCTGGTCTCCGAATCCATTAAAAAACCTTCAAGATCATCCCATTCATTTACTTCCGTGCATTCAGGTATTGAAACAGTTACCCGGCTGCCACCTTTAAAATTATCGGTCAGACTCACTTTCCCCCCAAACAAATAGGCATAAGCCAAAACAATGGATAAACCCAGCCCATGCCCGGTATTGATAGAGTTTATTTTTTCATCAAGCTGCTTAAAGCGATCAAAAATGACCTTGCGTTTTTCCGGCTGTACACCTTTTCCGAAATCAGAAACCTCTATTGAAAGAACTCCGTTTCCTTTATTTAATTCTACTTCAACGGATGAATTTTCAGCACTGAATTTAATAGAATTGCTAATCAGGTTCTTCAATATCAAGTCAAGTTTCTCTCTGTCGCACGAGAACATATAAGCTTCATCAGAATCAGTTTCATTGGTAAAATTAACCGATAGCCGTATTTTCTTTTTTTGAAGTTGCACCCTGAAATATTGAATCAAATGATCGCTTAAATCTTTAAGGCTGAAGTTGGTAACCTTAAGTTCATCCTTGCCTGCTTCAATGAGAGCGGCTGCAAAAATATTCTTTAACTGAAAATCGAGTTGAAAAGCTTCCTCGAAAATTAATTCAGCCATTCGGTGAGCCGTCGAAATTTCGCCTTCTTTTAATTGCTGAATGTTTCCGGCCAAAGCAAGGACACTTGTAAACGGATTGATGATTTCGTTGGTTATATTGCTGATAAACTGACCTTTCAATTGTTCTGAATCACGCAGTTTTTCGTTGATCGCATGAAGATTCCTCAACAATTCCTCATTCTCAGCTTGAAGTTGAGAAAGTTGTTTCTGGCAATTTTCCAATTCATTGTTATACTTGTTTCCGGAAGAATTCATATACTTATATTTTTTTAACATATACACTCGGGGCAATTGATCTGATCGGCAGATTCATATTAATCAGCGATTCTGAGTGCCCAATGAATAAATAACCACCTTCAACCAGGTTTTCCAATACCTTTGTCAAAATCAGAATCTGTACTGAAGGTTCAAAATAAATCAAGGTATTTCGCAGAAAAATAACATTGAAATCAACTTTAAGCCCGTACGAATCATCCATCAGGTTTAGATACGAAAAACGAACCTTATCGCGTATTTCTTTTGTAAGACGTACTTTCCGATCATCAGGATTTTTACTTTTCAGGAAATATTTTTGTTTCAAATCCATCGAAATATCCCCGACTTGCGACATCGGGTAAATTGCTTCGTTTGCTGTTTTAAGCATCCGGGTCGAAATATCGGTAGCGGTAATAAGATATCCTAAATTAAATCCTGAAGTACGATTGAATTCTTCGATAGTAATTGCCAGTGAATAAGCTTCCTGACCGCTCGAACAGCCTGCACTCCAGATATTCATTTGCGGAATTCTGTATTTTGGCACCTGTCCCGGAAAATGATGAAGAACAGAAGCGGTGAGAAAATCGAAATGTGCCATTTCTCTGAAAAACTCTGTCTTGTTAGTCGAAATAATATCAGCAAGAGTAGAAAATTCTTCCGCACCCCCATTTACATCAAACAATTTACCGGCATATTCATCAAATGAAATCAAGTTCAGTTCGCGCAAACGTTTCTGCAATCTACTTTGAAACATGATCTTCTTTTCGATGGGCATTTTAATGCCATATCTTTCCGTGATCAATTTTCCAAGTTTCAGGAATAAAGTATCCGATATCTGAATAATTTCTGATTTCACGATCAATTTTTAAAAACGTTCAAATTCGTCATCCGAGCTATCCGGCAGGTCGAGGTCAATTACCACCTTTTTTTTCCTTTCGGGAACCGCATTCTTTTTTAACTGAGCTTTTTCCGGCTTCTGTTTTGGAAAATTCTCATGCTCTGAAGCACCGATGTTAAAGAATGAAATGGTTTCTTTGAGTTGTTCTGCCTGGGCCGATAGTTCAACGGCATTGGTTGACAATTCTTCTGATGTTGCTGCATTTTGCTGAGTCACCATGTTCAATTGCTGAATGGCCATATTTATCTGATCGGCACCGGAACTTTGCTCCAGATTGGCCGCCGATATTTCCTGAATAAGCCGTGATGTTTTTTGAATATCCGGAACGATTTCATTCATCAGCTTTCCAGCCTCTTCAGCATTAAAAACACTCGATTTTGTCAGTTTGTCGATTTCGGTAGCTGCCAGTTTACTTCGTTCGGCCAGTTTGCCAACTTCAGAAGCCACCACACCAAAACCCCGCCCGTGTTCGCCTGCTCTGGCTGCTTCAACAGCAGCATTCAGGGCGAGAATATTTGTCTGGAATGCAATGTCGCCGATGATTGAAATTTTATCGGCAATGTCGCGCATGGCAATAACGGTCCTGGTAACTTTATCGCTTCCATTGTAAATATCGGTTTCAGCCTTGGCGGCAATGTGTTCTGTCTGTTTTGCATTTTCCCTGTTTTGCTGTATGTTGGCAGCCATCTCTTCAATTGCAGCCGAAACCTCTTCAGCTGCCGATGCCTGTTGCGAAGCACCCTGAGAAACAAACTGCGATGTTGAACTCAGTTCAAGGCTTGCCGATGCCAGGTTATCTGCCGTTGATGCAACATAACTTATCACGTCCCTGATGCGCGTTCCCATCATTTGCAGATTGTAGGCAAGCAGCCCTATTTCGTCCTTCTGATTCACATCAATTTCAGCTGTCAAATCACCTTTGGCCATTTTCCGGGCAAATTCGATTCCTTTGAGCAGTGGCTTTGTGATCAGTCTTGAAATATAAAAACCGATGTAAATCGAGAATCCAAAAGCAACAATTGCAAGGATTAAATTACTTAAAATGGAGTTTGTAATCCGCTTGTTAAAACTGGATGCTACCTGATTGGTATAACTAATGACCGAACTTTCAAGGATATTCGAATTTTGAATTAATTTTTCTGAAATAGCTGTATTCGCTTTCCATAATTCCTGAAATTTTGCATTTCTATCAGAAAGCTCCATCATTAACGCTTTTTGATCGGTCGCAAATTTTGAAACTGGTTTATTCTTCTGCCCGGATTTGACTTTTATCGCTGGTTTTATGACTGATAAGTTTCCAATTTTATCTTTTAATGCTGAAATATCCTGGTTTATTTTGAATGAAAGAAGCATATTCTGCTCAAATAAAGGAATTTGAATTTTTGCTTCACTCAGGTTTTTCTCTAACTTCGGTAGATTTTCAGAATTCTGAAGCAACTGTTCACCTTCAACAACAGTTTTTTTGAGCAATTCCAATTCAACTTTGGCCGATTTGAAATAATCTGATTTGCCGGTCAGATAATATCTTTCCATACTAAATGCAACCAATTGCGTGTGGGTGCTCATTTTTTTTGAAAGTTCGAGCTCTGGAAGAAATTCGTTGGTAAACGTGTTAATATCCTTCCTGAAAAGCAATAAGTTACCAACCGAATTCAAACTTAAAAGAAAACCGATAAAAATCAGGATACCAAAGGCTCCCATCAGTTTTGTGCGTATTTTCATGTCAACAAATCTCATAGCCATATAGTTAGAATGTTTTTATTCAACAGCATTTATCAGATTAATTTCTTCCTCCGAAAATATTTTATCAATATTTAGTATGATTACAAATTCATTTTGCACGGTGGCAATTCCTAAAATAAACTCATTGTTAAAACCTTTTCCAATCGACGGAGCCGGCTTGATTTGTTCAGGCTCAAAAATCAGCACCTTTCCAACCAAATCGACAATAATCCCTGTACTGGCCGGTTGCCCTTCAATTTCAACAACCAAAACCAAAATGCAGGTGTTTTTGGTTGGTTTTGCCTCCGGAAAACCAAATTTCAGCCTTCCGTCGAAAACCGGTAAAACATCTCCGAAAAGATTGATAATTCCCTTAAAATACCGCGGCGAATTAGGCACTTTGGTAATGTCTGTCAGTCCCAGTATTTTAGTCACATTACCGATGTTAACGGCAAACAGTTCGCTGCCAATCCTGAAAGTAAAAAAGGAATTTAGTCCGTGAATTATTTCTGCTGCCATCGTTTATGAATATTTTTGAATAATCTTGTTTGTATCAATCACCAGCGCCAACTGCCCGTTTCCCATAATACTCGCTCCTGAAAAAATGTCCTGGCCTTTCAGAATTTTCCCCAGAGGTTTTATTACTGCCTGATATTCGCGGATAACCTCATCAACCACCAGACCAAAAAGCTGGTTTTCGAACGAAACTGCGACTGCAAACTGGCTGTTAGGAATTTGTATTTCATGCTCAAATTCTTCGTGCATATTCAGATAAGGAACCTGATTTCCTTCCAGTTCAACCACTTGCCTGAATTCTTTTTTCAGCAATTGCTGATTTACCATGTATATTTTTTTTATTGCTGATGATGGAATCACATAAAAACTTTCGCCTACGCGTGTCAGCAACCCATCAATTATCGAGAGTGAAAGCGGAAGTTTAAAAGTAAACCTGGTAAACCTGTCAGGTTCGGAGGTGATTTTAATCGAACCTCTCATTTCCTGCACTTTACGCCTTACCACATCCAAACCAACTCCTCTACCCGACACATCGGTTATCAATTCAGCAGTCGAAAAACCGGGTTCAAAAACAAGGTTAAATAGTTCATTTTCAGAAAGCTTTTCCTGATCTGAAATCAATCCTTTGGATATGGCTTTATCCCGTATCTTTAACGGATTCAGACCAGCGCCATCGTCCGAAATTTCAATCTGAACATAACTGCCAACTGTTGAAGCCTTTATTGTTATTGTGCCAACAGCATTTTTTGATTTTGCGATGCGCTCTTCCCGACTTTCGATACCATGGTCGAGCGAATTGCGGATAATATGCAACAGGGGCTCTATTAGTTTTTCAATAATGTTTTTATCAAGTTCAGTTTCCAGGCCTTCGGTTACGAGTTCAACTTTTTTATCCAGCGTCTTCGACAAATCGTGGATCAACCGTTTAAAACGCACAGCAATACTTTGCAACGGAATCAAACTCATGTCAAAAGCATTGTCGCGGAGTTGCCTTCCTATTTTATCCAGCGCTTCGGTGACCAGCTCAAGATCGGGATGATAAATTTTTGACGATACCATTTCTAGGCGCGATTGTGCAGTAATCAACTCACTCACCAAATTCATGTATTGATCAATCTTTTGTGAATCAACACGGATAGAATCAACAGTGGCATTGGGCAAGGCTGTCATTTTTGATTCCTCAGCCGGTTGATCTGAAAATTTTGATAATTCAGTTTCTTCCATCGGAGTTTCAATAACTATCTGATTTTCTGAGATTGTCGGTTCCAGTGGTGTCCATTGTTCCCTCGAAAGCCTCGAATTCAGAAAGTCAGCCAGTATGGTTTCATTGTGAATTATATTTCCTGAAGCAACTTTTTCAATTTCAATGCTTGCCTTATCGCTGACAAATATAAAAACGTCGTGCAAAGTATCTGTTTCTTCGGCCGTTGCGACAAACATTTCCCACGAAGTATAGCATTTCCCTGGATCAACCTGAGACAGGTCGGGCAGAAAATCAAAAAAGGTTTGAATGTTACATTCGCCCAGCGCGTTTAATTCATCAATTAGATAAAGTGGATTGGTTCCGTTTTCGAAAATATTTTCATCAGGTTTAAACGAAATAAAATAGGTAGTTTGATCGCCTTCGTCAATGTTATTATCTGCAAGCTTCTCCCCCGAACCTAATTCTTCTCTTTTTTTGTCTGAAGGATAAAGCTTTTCTATCAACTGTTGCGTTTCAGCCTTCATCTTTTGGGCCAGTAGATAATGCTCTTCCGTGGGCTTCTGGGTAAGTAAATGGTGAAGTCCGTCAATTGAATTCAGTGTAAAACTGATTACTTCCGAATTAATGGACATTTTTTTCGACCTGAAAATTTCGTACAACGATTCAAGGTCATGGGTAACATCACTTAGAAGATCGAAACCAAACATTCCGCCGCTACCTTTCATAGAATGCATAATCCGAAAAATTTCATCGATGGCCTGAAAATTATCAGAATCATGTTCTAAAAGAAGTAATCCCGTCTCCAACTTCTCAAAATACTCCTTGACTTCCTCTTTAAATTTTTCCTGAAATAAAATCATCAGCGAATCACTTTTCTTAAGGTCTGTATAAGTTTTTCGGTATTAAAAGGCTTTAACAGCCAACCGGTTGCGCCAGCGTCTTTTGCATTTTTGATAATATTTTTTTGGTTTTCGGTAGTCAGAACCAAAATCGGAATGTATTTGTAATGTTCGAATTCCCTGATTTTTCCGATAAGTTCGAGCCCGTTCATATTCGGCATGTGGAAATCGGTCAATAACAAGTCAATGATCCGTCCATCAAAATAACGCAATGCATCTACCCCATCGTTGGCGACCAAAACCTGAAACCCGGCATTTGTAAGGCTAAAGGCCAGCACTTCCCGGATACTTTCTGAATCGTCGGCAATTAATATCTGTTTTGACATATTAAATATTCATAAATAATTCATTTCCAAGCCCTACATTTGAGAAAAGCGCCTTTTGCTCCTCATCGATATTCCAGTTAAACTGATAGTTTATCTTCCGCTGATCCATTTGACGAATAAATGCAACCAACAATTGCACTCCTGAAAGATCCAGTTCTTCCAGCTCAAAGATATTAATAATTACCTTGCTGCTTAATTTATTTTCTATAGCAACAAGCTCATTTTTAAGCTGAAAAGCGGTTTCAAGAACAACCAATCCACCGATCTCAATCGTTTCAATCCGACCCCGATCCTCTGCCAAAACACGAAACTTCAATTTTTCCATTCCACAGTTATTGTTGAAAATAAAGATAGACGAAGATATTAAAACAAAACATATTTTGGAATTATTCGCATAAGCTTGATAAATCAATCTTTTAGGTGAAAAACTGGATGAATTGCAGCATTTTTTGGAGCTAGAAATTTTATTTTTTTAAGATTTTTTAAAAATTAAATTCACAGTTTGAGCTTAATTTTGAATTTGAATTTAAACTATATCACAATGAAACGCTGCATGTTTTTTCTGGCTTTGTTATTTGGATTTCAGTTAACGATGACGGCACAAAAATCGAAATCGGATGAAGTTGCTCCAAAAGAAGATATTCGTGTTAATCGTGAATACGACGAAAATGGCAATCTGATTAAATTTGATTCCATTTATTCATACAGTTGGTCGGGCGACTCAACGTTGTTAAATGCCATTTCTCCTGAAAATTTCCCGAACCTTTTTGGCGATCATTTCGGCTTTTTCCCCGATAGTACATTTTTGGGCAAATCGTTTTTCGATGATTTCGACCAGTCGTTTTTCAGTCCTTTCGGAAATAAAAGCGATTCAATATTGAATCAGTTCCGAAGTTTTCATTTCAAAAACGACTCAACAGGCCAGAACTTTATGGGTCTTGAGGATTTTTTCAGGCAGTTTAATGAAAATGAAAATGATAGTATTTTGTCGAAAACGCCAGGTATGGCTCCATTCCAACAGCATCCAAAATCAATGGACGAAATGATGAAAATGCTTCAGCAACAAATGAAGGAAATGGAAAAGCATCAAAAAGAGTTTTTCAAAGAACAGCCTGAATGGAAGGAATTCTGATGCGCTAAAACTAGATAACCGTAATGTATGCCATAATTCAAAATACACAAACAACGTATTAGAAAATCGTATTCAAGTATTCAATGATTTTATTGAATACTTGAATAACTTTTATATATTCGCCCAATCATTTTAACAAAAGCTAAAAATGAAGGGTCGCGAATTTAAAGATGCCATGTATGATGGACTTGCAAAAATGCTCAAATCCATATCGAATCCAGCCCGATTGGAAATAATTGAAATACTTTCGCAGGGTGAAAAAAGCGTGGAAGGAATTGTGCAAGCTACCAATCTGACCATTGCCAATGCCTCTCAGCATCTTCAGGTTTTAAAGAATAACAACATTGTAAAAGCCCGAAAGGAAAAGCAATACGTCTATTATTCACTGGTCAACGATGAGTTTTTATCCCTCTACCAGCATGTAATCAAATACGCAGTTCACGAAATAGCCGAGTTAGAAAAGATCATGAACCGTCAGCGCGAAGACAACAAATCGCTCAATGCGGTCAATCTTAATGAACTTGAAACCATGATTGGCAATGAAAATGTTCTGCTGCTCGATGTGCGGCCATCTGTTGAATTTGAATTTGGTCACATAACCGGAGCCGTTTCCATCCCAATGAACGAGCTGATGACACATCTCAAAGATTTTTCGAAAGAAAAAGAAATCATTGCATACTGCCGAGGCCCATTCTGCGTTTTGGCCGATGAAGCGGTGAAAATGCTGAGCGAACTTGGATACAATGTTAGAAGACTGGACGAAGGTTATCCAGAGTGGAAAATAAAACAATTGGAAACGAATTAGCATGGAAAAGCCAATTTACCTCGATTATAATGCCACAACTCCAACAGATCCTGAAGTTGCAGCGGAAATGCTGCCTTACTTACAAACACACTTCGGAAATCCTTCCAGCTCCTATTCAATCGGGCGGAGCAATAAAGAAGCCATTGAAAAAGCACGGGAACAGGTTGCAAACCTGATCAATGCTAAACCCGAGGAAATCTTTTTCACTAGTTGCGCCACCGAATCGAACAATCTAGCGATCCGTGGAATTGCAATGGCAAATCAGCAGAAAGGCAAACACATCATTACCTCGTCCATTGAACACCCGGCTGTAACTGAAGTGTGTAAATACCTGGTTTCACAAGGATTTGAAATCACTTACCTTCCGGTTGAAAAATCTGGAACGGTTAATCCAAAGGATGTTGAAAATGCGATCCGAAAAGATACCGTATTGATCACCATCATGCACGCCAACAACGAAGTTGGAACCATTCAGCCAATTCAGGAAATAGGAGAAATTGCTCAGCAGAATAAAATTGTTTTTCATACTGATGCGTCACAGTCAGTTGGAAAAATTGAAGCCGATGTTAATAAACTTGGAGTTGATTTGCTCACCATTGCCGGACACAAACTTTATGCTCCCAAAGGTATTGGTGCACTTTACATTCGGAAGGGAACTCAAATCGAAAATCTGATGCACGGCGCCGGACAGGAAAAAGGCATCCGTCCCGGTACCGAAAATATCATTCACTCTGTTGGACTTGGGAAAGCGTGCGAAATTGCGGCGCGTGATTTTAAAAAGAATCAGCTCAAGATGCAGGCTTCACGCGACACGCTGCTCGACGGTCTGATCTCACAACTCGGAAATAAAGTTCATGTAAACGTCAATCTTGAAAATTGCTTGCCCAACACTTTGAGTGTGGCTTTCGAAAATATCAGTGCCCACGCATTGGCGTCTTTTATCGGTAATGATGTTTTGATTTCAACCGGTTCTGCCTGTCATTCCGGAGAAACAACCATTTCATCTGTCCTTCAGGCGATGAATCTTGATTTCAGAACTGCTGCGGCAACGGTACGAATTTCAACGGGGAAAAAGACGACGGAGGCTGAAATAGATTTCGCCATCGAAGTAATTATCAACGCTGTTAAAAAACTCTCATTATAAATTAAATCAGTTATTTATGAAAAAACAAATTGTACTTCTGGTATTATTGACATGTGTATTTGCAGGCAGTATTTATGCAAAACCGTCCAAAGAGCAAAAAAAGTCGCCTACCACCATCGGAATGGTTATTTATTCAAACGACACAGAAACAGTTTGGAATGCACTGCGCCTGGCCAATTATTCTAAAAATCAAGGCGATACGGTGAGCATATTTCTATTGGGTAAAGGGGTTGAACTGGACGACCTTGTTAAAACCGATAACGACATGAAGGAACAAACCGATAAGTTTTTAGAGAATGGCGGAATTATATTGGGTTGCGGAACCTGTTTGCAAAGCCGTAAAAACAATGAGCCGGAAGTTTGTAAATACTCATCTCTGGCAGATCTGTACGAACTGATTCGAAAAAATAAAATCGTATTAACATTTTAAAAATAAACAACTATGAAACGAGCCATGAGTAAAAATTTATCGCACAAGAGAATGACTATTTGGCGAGTTCCATATGGCAATTAAAAAACAAATTATAGACATATGAAAATCGGAATTATTCTTGAAACCAAAGAGTTTGAAAAGGCATGGAATGCTTTTCGGTTCGCTGTTACAGCAAAAAAAACCGGGCATGAAGTGAAAGTATTTTTGATGGGCGAAGCCGTTGAATGCGAAGGATTGACACACGACAAGTACAACGTTGACGAGCAATTGAAAAAATTCGTTGAAATAGGTGGTGAAATTTTGGCTTGCGGTACTTGCTTAAAATCACGGCATCTTGACAGTACCGAATCATGCCCGATCTCAACCATGGTCGATTGCTTGGAGTTGGTGCTTTGGGCAGATAAGACTGTTACGTTTTAAAGACAAAAAATCATGGAAAACAAAAAAATGATGGAAATGATCATGCACCAAACGGAAAGTAACCTGACTGCCGAACAAATTGCCGGGCAGGTTGAAGCTGCATGTCAGAAATTCAACTTAGCCTTGTTGCAAACCTACATATACCACGATATTGTTGAAGAAAAAGGCTTTCCAATCCAGCGGAAAGTATTTGTTTACAATATCTGCCAGGCAAAAACAGCATCGATGATGCTCACCTCAAATCCTGAGTTTTCAACATTTATGCCCTGTACCTTATCGGTTTATGAAGGCGGAGACAAAACCACTCTTTCAACAATGAACATGGAAATGATGCTTGAAGCTGTTAAATCGAACGAGGAATTGTATAATCAGGCATCCAGCCTGTTTCAGTCATTCAAACAAATGATGGATGAACTAGCTGTCGGGAAATAATATCATATAACACTCAAAAATTAAAAATGCATACCGCTTGCCTTTTTCGATATGAATCGATGACAAGCAGTATGGTTTTATATCCTTGAAAACAAAATAATTCACAGGTACATGTGTTTAATAAATTTAACAACATCACAAACGAACTGAATGGATTTTGCGTTAACTTCGCAGCAATATTTTTTGTAATGATCAGAAAAACAACAGCCATATTTTTTATACTTCTTGCCAATATTGTATTGTTGGTTCATGCTGTTGTTCCCCATCATCACCATCAGGAACAAGTTTGTATTGTAAATTCACATTGTCAAACAGGTAGCCATTCTCATCATCATGGTAATTCAGAAAATGATCACCAACATGATGGCAATAATGAGTCTGATTGTTGTGTTTTAAAACAAGCCGTCGCAATCCCTTCAAATCTTCTAAAACAGGATTGCAAGAGTTTCAATTCCGAAGACAATCACCCTGATTTTGATGGATTTCAATGCGTTTTATTTGACAACGGAACGGGAATATTTGTTCCAATAGATTCAGCTGTCGCAAAACTTCAATTTTTATCATCCAATTATTTCCATTTCGTAAACGCTTCCATCGGTTTACGGGCTCCTCCAATTGTTTAAATCTTTGATTATCTGAATGATTGCGGGCGACAATTACACTTTCGCCTCAAAATCAAGCGCATTCATTGACCGTTTATTTTCAAAATTTAAACATATCCAGAATGAAAAATAAGATATTATTCGTACTGCTTGCGTTGGCATTGGCCGGCTGCAAAGGAAAACAAACAGCTGAGCAGCACGAAGAACACGAAGAAGCAAAATTCCAATACACCGCATACAGTAACGATTTCGAAGTGTTTGCTGAAGCCGATGCCTTTGTAGTTGGCGAAACAGCAAATGTGCTGTCACATTTTTCCAGATTACCCGATTTTAAAGCGTTGGAAAGCGGAAGCATGACAATTCGCCTGACGGTGAATGGCAAAGAAGTAAGCCAGACACTTGAAAAGCCAACACGAAAAGGCATTTTCAGTTTTGATATTCAGCCCGAAACCTCTGGAACTGGAACTCTGAAATTCGAGATCGCCAACGAAACAGGCAGTTTTGAAGTATTGGTTCCCGAGGTGACTGTTTTTGCCGTTCATCAAGAAGCCCATGAAGCTGCCGAAAAAGTAGTGGTTTCAAAAACCAACACCACGGTTTTCACCAAAGAGCAGTCGTGGAAAGTTGATTTTGCCACTGATTTTCCCCGCAACGAGCCGTTTGGTCAGATTATCAAAACCACAGCACAGGTTCAATCTTCACAGGGCGACGAAATTATTGTTTCAGCAAAAACGAACGGCATAGTGATGATTTCCGGCAATGCTGTATTGGAAGGAAAAGATGTTTCAAAAGGACAGACTTTGTTCTCTATTTCCGGAAGCGAATTGGCCGACAACAACATTTCTGTTCGTTATGCCGAGGCTAAAAACAATCTGGAAAAAGCAAAAGCTGATTACGAACGGTCGGCAGAGCTTGCAAAAGATCAAATTGTTTCAGCTAAAGACCTGATCAGTGCAAAGAATCAATACGATAATGCCAAAGCAATCTTTGACAACTTGAATAATAACTTCAGCGCATCAGGGCAGAATGTAAAAAGCCCGATGAGCGGTTTTGTAAAACAGGTATTGGTTAAAAACGGCACTTACGTTGAAGCCGGGCAGCCTATTGTAATCGTTTCACAGAACAAAACACTCCTGCTAAATGCCGAGGTGCAGCAAAAATATGCGCCGATGCTGGGTTCGATTGCTTCAGCCAATATCCGCACGATACAAGACAATCAAACCTATTCGCTCGAACAATTAAATGGTAAAGTTCTGTCGTTTGGTAAGGCAACCAATTCAGACAATTTCCTTATTCCTGTCGCTTTACAAATCGACAACACAGGCAGTTTTACAGCCGGTGGATTTGTTGAAGTGTATCTGAAAACAGTTACCAACACGCTTGCCTTGACTGTTCCAACCACTTCGCTGCTCGAAGATCAGGGCACCTTCTATGTTTATGTGCAGGTAACGCCCGAACTTTTTGAAAAACGGGAGGTAAAGATTGGGGCTACCGATGGCGTGCGAACTGAAATCAAGAGCGGGCTTAGCAGCGGTGAGCGGGTTGTAACCAAGGGTGTAATTCTCGTCAAACTGGCACAAGCTACGGGTACTTTGGATGCTCATTCAGGACACGTTCACTGAGAAAATGTTGAGTGATGAATGTTGAATTATGAGTGAATTTAAGAATTCAGAATTTAACATTTAAGACTATCGCTTCCATTCACAATTTAAAATTCACAATTTAAAATTTCTCAAGTGCTAAATAATATTATCAGATTTTCGCTGAACAACAAGTACCTCATTTTACTTAGTTCAGTGATATTGGTGGTTTTCGGGATGAGAACTGCCTCGAATATGGATGTGGATGTATTTCCTGACCTCACGGCTCCAACTGTTGTAGTAATGACCGATGCCCATGGAATGGCTTCGGAAGAAGTTGAACGGTTGGTAACATTTCCAATAGAAACCTCGGTGAACGGGGCTACCGATGTTCGTAGAGTGCGTTCGGCATCATCTCAAGGTTTTTCGTTTGTGTGGGTCGAATTTGACTGGGGAACAGACATTTTTAAAGCGCGGCAAATCGTCAGTGAGAAGCTGATCAGCGTTTCATCACAAATGCCTTTGGGAATTGGGCAACCCGCTCTGGCTCCACAGTCGAGTGTAATGGGCGAAATTTTCTTTATCGGGATGCAGGCCGACAGCACCAGCATGATGGACTTGCGCACAATGGCCGAGTGGAATGTGAAACCACTCATTCTGGCAACAGGCGGCGTTTCGCAGGTTACAATTATTGGCGGCGACTACAAGCAATACCAGGTGTTGGCCAATCCGCAGAAAATGAAATACTACCAGGTGTCGATGACCGAATTGGCTGAAGTTTGCAAGGGCATCAGTCAGAATTCGACAGGTGGTGTGGTTCGGCAATTCGGCAACGAATATGTGGTTCGCGGTATGGCACGTTCTTCTGACATTGATGTTCTGGGCAATTCATACGTCAAATCGAATAACGGTAAGCCAGTCAGGATTAATGATGTGGCTGAAGTTGTAATTGGGAGCGCCCCAAAAATGGGTTATGCCTCTGGAAATGCAAAACCGGCTATCATCATATCCATATCTAAACAACCAAATGCCAACACTTTAGCGGTTACTCAGCGAATAGAAGAAAACCTCGCGGTATTGCAAAAGACTTTACCAAAAGATGTGAAGTTGGATACCAAAATTTTCCGTCAGGCCGATTTTATCGAGACATCGGTCAGCAATGTGCAAAATGCCTTAATGGAAGGTGGGATTTTCGTTATCATCGTCTTGTTTGTTTTTCTGGGTAGTTTCCGCACTACAATTATCTCATTGCTGGCCATCCCAATTTCGTTGCTGGGGGCAATTTTAGTAATGAAGATGTTAGGAATGACCATCAATACCATGAGTTTGGGCGGTATGGCCATTGCCATTGGCTCACTGGTTGACGATGCCGTTATTGATGTGGAAAATGTGTACAAGCGCCTCCGGCAGAACCGGACGAAACCGGAACATGAGCGGCAATCGTCGTTTACCGTTGTTTTCGAAGCTTCAAAAGAAATCAGGGCTTCCATTCTCAATGCAACGCTCATCATTATGGTGGCTTTCCTGCCTTTGTTTTTCCTTTCAGGAATGGAAGGACGAATGCTGCAACCGCTAGGAATTGCCTTTATTGTGTCTCTGTTCGTTTCACTTGTCGTGGCCATGACTTTGACGCCGCTGTTATCGAAAATGCTGTTGTCAAACGAGAAATATCTGGCAAAAAACGAGAACGAAAAATGGCTGGTGCGCAAACTGACCCATTATTACGAGCAATCGCTTACCTGGACATTACAGCACAAAAAAACGGTCATTTTTTCAACACTTGGCATTTTTGTGATTGCACTTTTCGCTTTTTCAACCTTCGGACGAAGCTTCCTTCCCGAGTTTAACGAAGGCGCATTAACGCTATCGGTTGTCATAAAACCAGGTACTTCGCTCGAAGAAAGCAACCGTTTGGGTAACTTGGTCGAAACAGAATTGTTGGCAATTCCTGAAATATCGAGTACGGCCCGCAGAACCGGTCGTGGTGAATTGGACGAACATTCGCAAACCACCAACAGCGCCGAGATCGATGTGAATTTCATGCTGAAAGAACGCAGTCAGCCTGAATTCATGGCTGATGTTCGAACTACTTTAGCCCGAATTCCGGGAATTGCTTATACCGTCGGACAGCCTCTCGGTCACCGGATCGACCACATGCTTTCTGGAACACGGGCAAACATTGCCATCAAGCTTTTCGGGACTGACCTGAACAAGATGTTTTCCATTGGAAATCAAGTCAAAAGTTCGATTGTGGATATTGAAGGATTGGTTGACGTGAATGTGGACCAGCAAGTGGAAATTCCCCAGATTCAGATTCGTGCCAACCGCGATATGCTGGCGCAATATGGAATTACAACTGCGCAGTTTAATGAGTTTGTTGATATTTCGTTTGGCGGAGAAAAACTCGCTGATATCTACGAAGGACAGCGCAGTTTTGACCTGGTATTGCGGTTGAACAAGGACTATACAGAATCGATTGAAGGTATTCGTTCGGCATTAATCGACACTCACGATGGCAAAAAAGTTCCGTTGGAGCAAGTTGCTGATATAGTATCTGTTTCAGGCCCAAGTTCCATCAGCAGAGAGAATGTTCAGCGGAAAATTGTGATCTCGGCCAATGTTGCCGAACGCGATTTGCGGAGCGTTGTTCAGGACATTCAGAAGAATATCAACGAGCAGATTGATTTGCCCGAAGGTTACCGGATTGAATATGGCGGCCAGTTCGAAAGTGAAGCAAAAGCATCGCAAACACTTATGCTGACCTCAATTCTGGCCATTATTATTATATTCCTTTTGCTGTTTCAGGAGTTTCAGAATTTCAAACTGGCAGGTATTATTTTGCTCAATTTACCACTGGCATTGATTGGCGGCGTATTTTCAATTTGGGTCACATCTGGAATTCTGAGTATCCCGGCAATCATTGGGTTCATCACGCTTTTTGGTCTTGCCACCCGAAACGGAATATTGCTGATTTCAAATTATCAGAAATTGCAGAACCATGGTATTTCACTCATCGAAACTGTAACCAAGGGCTCGTCGGACAGGTTGAATGCCATATTAATGACGGCACTAACGGCAGCGCTTGCCTTAATACCAATGGCATTTAAAGGCGATTTAGCGGGAAACGAAATACAAAGCCCCATGGCAAAAGTGATTTTAGGCGGGTTGTTAACTTCAACCTTATTGAATATTTACATTGTGCCAATTGTTTACAGCATTTTAAACAGTCGTGGAATTATTATAACAAAAAAAGCATGAAACACATTCCGTTTATTATACTTTTTCTAATCCTGGCACAATGGGTCGATGCGCAGGTTTCATTGCAAACTGTTTTAGACAGTATTGCTGCCAACAATCTCCAAATAAAGGCTTCGGCACAAAACCGTGATGCAGAAATTGCATTTACCCGCACAGGATTAACGCCTGTCGATCCGCAGGTTGAATACGGCTATTTCCCCGGAAGCAATGACGTTATCGGAAATAAATCTACTTTAAGTGTTTCTCAATCATTCTATTTCCCAACGGTTTATTCCCGAAAAAAGACCGGGGCGAAACTATCAGGAGAAAAATCAGGAGAACTGCACCGCTTCAATACCCGAAATATTTTGATTGATGCAGCTTCACAGTATATCGAACTGATTTACCTTGACAAGTACGCCGTTGAATTAAAAAAACGGGCTGCCGATGCTGAAAATGTGAAATCATTGTTTGAAAAGCGGTTGCAAGCAGGCGATGCCAACCAGATGGAAATTAACAAAGTACGCATCGAAGCATCGCGCTGGGCCAATGAGCTTAGTTTAAACGAAGCACGACGGACAGAAAAAATACAGATTCTAGCGGCGATGAACGGAGGAAGGGCATTTACCCTTACAAATCATGAATATCCAATCTGGCAATTGTTACCTGTCGATTCAATCCTGGCGAAAGCCATTCAGAACGATCCTGTATTAAAAGCGATGGGCTACGAACAACTGATAGCTGGCAATAATGTAAAATTGCAGCAATCGCTTTGGTTGCCGCAATTCAAAGCCGGGTATGGACAGGAAACCATTGTAGATGGTTCGTACCGTGGTGTTCAGGCTGGCATCAGCATTCCGTTGTGGCAAAATAAAAACACGGTAAAATATGCAGAATCGCAACAACAGGCAACCGAAAGCAGTGCGTTTGCATACAGTCAGCAACTGAAATCGAACATTGCCGCCAAGTATCAGGTAGCCGTTTCGTTAAGAAACAACTTTGACGCATACCAGGAAATTGCTGAAAGTATCCAAAGTCAGGACTTGTTGAAGAAATCCTTGAGTTCCGGCAACATTTCGGTGCTTGAATATTACCGCGAATTATCGTCATGGTACGAAACTTACGACAGATACCTTGTTTCAGCAAAAGATTACTACCTCGAAATGGTGTATCTGAAGCAATACGAATGGTAGAAAATTGATTGTTGGGCTTGTTGAAGAATGAAACTTCGGCAAGCTCAACTTATTTAAAATTCAAAAATTTGCGCAACTTTGGATAAAACTCGCGTATGAAACGGTTTGCAATCATAACAGGTATTCTTTCCGGGTTTCTTTTTGGTATAGCCACTCCGTTTAGTAAGCTTCTATTGAACGGATTAAACTCTTTCCAACTGGCTGGCTTACTTTATTTGGGTGCTGCTTTAGCCATGTTGCCATACATTTTCAGAAAAAACAGTAACCTGAAATTGCTTTTCCAACCAGGCAGCAGGGCAAAAACTGCCGGGATTATTTTCTTTGGCGGTTTTGCAGGTCCATTACTCTTATTGGCTGGTTTAAAAACAGCCAATGCTGCCTCTGTTTCAATCTGGTTAAACATGGAACTCGTGGCAACTGCCATTTTAGGAGTTGTAATTTTTAAAGATGCACTCGACCGGAATACATGGATTGCCGTAGGTTTAACCATTGCAGCCGGCATCATTACTTCGATTGGTGAAGGTTCGAGCGGCCTGACTTCCGGATTGTTAATCACGGCTGCCTGTATTTGCTGGGGAATCGATAATCACCTGACTGCGTTAACCGATGGGGCATCGCCACAGACCGTAACTTTTGTAAAAGGGATCGTAGCTGGTTCGGTTAATTTATTGATCGGATCATTAATTGCCGGTAATATCCTTGCAACTGGCGATGTGGTTCCTGCCATTTTTGTTGGGATTTTCGCTTATGGTTTCAGTATTGTGCTTTATGTAACTTCAGCACAAAATATCGGAGCAACCCGAAGTCAAATCTTGTTTTCGACCGCACCAATATGGGGTGTGCTTTTATCGTATTTGTTTGTTCATGAGCCTTTCCAATGGGTTCACGTCATTTCAATTATCCTTTTGGCAAGCGCTGTTATTGTTACCAATTTGTTTTCACATAAACACCGGCATACGCATGTCGTCATGGAGCATATCCATTACCA
>CAMDGL010000018.1 GCA_945897845.1 Chitinophaga pinensis
AATGATGTCTTCGGCCAGCTGTTTTTTCAGGTCGCCATAGCGGATGCTGCAATCATTATAAGCCGCATCAAAATGGCTGACAACATCGGGTGTCGAAACAATTTTCATTAGCGTAAACAGGTTCTCAACAGCTTCCGCTTTTTTGCTGTTGGGTTCGATTGGACCGGCGTCAGTCACGGCGCGCATCACTTTTTTACGAATGTCTTTAGGATCTTCAAACAGGAAAATTCCGTTTCCTTCCGATTTGCCCATTTTTCCGCTGCCATCGAGTCCCGGAACTTTAATCATGTCGCCACCATCGAAGGTAAATGGCTGAGGCAACGGGAACAATTCGCAGTTGTACATACGGTTGAAACGTCCGGCAAATTTGCGCGCCATTTCCAGGTTCTGTTCCTGATCTTTTCCAACCGGAACAAATTGTGCTTTATGAATGATAATGTCTGCAGCCATTAAAACCGGATACGTGAGTAAGCCGGCATTCACGTTTTCAGGTTGTTTTCGCGCTTTTTCCTTGAACGAAGTCGTGCGTTCCAACTCGCCCAAATAAGCGTTCATATTCAGAAATGCGTATAATTCAGATACTTCAGGAACATCACTCTGAATGAAAATGGTTGATTTCTCCGGATCGATGCCACAAGCCAGGTATTCGGCAAGTACTTGTTTTACGCCGTTCTGTAAATTTTCGGGTGTCGGGTGAGTGGTGAGCGAGTGAATATCGGCAATGAAAAAATAGCAGTTGTAATCTTCCTGCATTTTCAGGAAACTGCGCACCGCACCGAAATAATTACCGAGGTGCAAATTTCCGGTTGGCCTGATGCCACTGACAACGATCTGTTTACTCATGATTTTCTATCTATACAAATGGGCTGCAAAAATACACTAAGTATTTTCAATTCAAAAAATAAATCCTTTTCAATTCCCGGTTTCGAGTTCCCGCTGAATAGCTCTCTGGACAAGCTGATTCAAAGTTATTCCTTCAACACTTGCAATTTGTGTTGCTTGTCGGTGCAAATCAGGACTAATCCGCACATTAAAACTTCCCTTATAAGATTTTTCAACCGATTTTCCTTCCTCTTTGCAATCATTAATGTGTTCCTCTACCATTGACTTAAAGGCATTTTCAAGTTCATCAACTGTTGTACCTTCGAACGTAATCAGATCATTAATACCTTCAATCTTGCCATAGAAAACCCGATCATCAGTACTAAAATGTACCGATCCGATAAACCCTTTGTGTGTTATTACGTCCTTCATAATAAATTTTTGTTTAATAATTCCTGTTCAATCAAGTCCATCTGATAACGTTTAAGGATGTTCCCGGGATGAGGTTTATGAAGCTTAATCTTATGATTTGAGACTGAGTTAATAAAAACAACTCTTGATCCGGAACCCTGCTCCTCAAGATAACCAAACCCTTGGAGTAAACGCCATAATTCACCAAAAGTAAAATCCTTTGGTTTTGATCTAAAACGAAGCATCAATTTATCCTTGGTTCCCATTTTTGCAAAGATAGTATTTGCAACTAAAATTTAGTCGCTATGAAAGTTTTTTTCATCTATCGCCATATTTCATATTTTCTGAAGAGTTATGTAACTATGTTCAACTTCAATGACTCAATAAATTGATTACAAAAACCATTGACATAGAAATGCTTATTGTTCAAATACAGTCAATAAAAACCTGATTGTAATTAAGAATGATTCAAAACTATCAAATCGACGATTTTTCTTCTTGAAAACATCGAAAATATAATTAGTTTTACTCGCTTTTTAAAGAAGGATATGTACGATTCACCCCTATACGGAAAAGAATGGAACTGGCGTAACATTAAGATGGAAACGCGGGAAATGCATATTGATTTGCGGCCGTAAAGGCCGGAAGAAGGGATTTTCTGCGTTAATGCAGCAAGTCCCTTTTTTTGTTAAAGCCCCCTACTTGTCAGAATGTAGGCTGGAATGCCCGCAGGCGGACTTAAAAAGCATCTAAAAATAACGACTAAATAACTTTTAAAAACAACATCATGGCCAGACAAAAGAAAATCTATCTCGACGAATCAGAAATGCCCAAACAATGGTACAATCTTGCACCTGATCTTCCCACACCTTTGAACCCACCTCTTGGGCCCGGCGGTATTTCGATTACTCCGGAAATGCTCGCTCCTGTTTTCCCGATGAACCTCATCGAACAGGAAGTATCGCAGGAGCGATGGATCGACATTCCGGAAGAAATCCGTCAGATACTGTTTCAATGGAGGCCAAGCCCGCTGATTCGTGCTTACGAACTGGAAGCAGCGCTGGGAACTCCTGCAAAAATCTATTATAAAAACGAAGGCGTTTCACCAGCAGGAAGTCACAAACCCAATACTGCCGTGCCTCAGGCCTGGTACAACAAACAATTCGGAATCAAAAAACTGGTTACTGAAACCGGCGCCGGGCAATGGGGTTCTGCTCTTTCCTATGCCTGTGCCCAGATTGGCGGTATCGAATGTAAAGTGTACATGGTTCGTGTGAGTTTCGACCAGAAACCTTTCCGAAAAATACTTATGCAAACCTGGGGCGGAAAATGTGTTGCCAGTCCAAGTATGGAAACACAGGCCGGACGCGATATTCTGGCTGAATATCCTGATACCCCCGGAAGTTTGGGAATTGCTATCTCGGAAGCCATTGAAGAAGCAGTAAGCGATCCGACCGGAAAAACCCGTTATGCGCTGGGTTCGGTATTGAATCACGTGATGCTGCACCAAACCATTATTGGACAGGAAGCCAAAAAGCAGCTTGCAAAAGTCGGAATTAAAAAACCGGATATCGTTATTGGCTGCTGTGGTGGTGGAAGTAATTTCGCCGGAATTTCGTTCCCGTTTATGTACGATAAAATTAACGGTGCAGATATTCAGATCATTGGCGCCGAACCATTCTCCTGTCCAACTTTAACCAAAGCTCCGTTTATTTACGACCACGGCGATGTGGCCAAAATGACTCCACTGATGGCCATGCACAGTTTGGGACACAACTTTATTCCTGCCCCAATCCATGCCGGTGGTTTGCGTTACCACGGAATGGCTCCGCTGGTAAGCGCTGCCCTGCGCGACGGACTGATGGAAGCACAGGCCATACACCAGAGCGAATGTTTCGAAGCAGGTTTGTTGTTCCTGAGAACGGAAGGAATTATTCCTGCTCCTGAAACTACCCATGCCATTGCGGCAACCATTCGCGAAGCCTTGAAAGCCAAGGAAGAAGGCAAGGAAAAAGTGATCCTTTTCAACTTCAGCGGACATGGTTTGATGGATTTGGTTGGATACGACAAATACATGACTGGTCAGTTATCGGATTACGAATACCCGGAGCATGAAATTGAAGCTAATCTGGCAAAATTGGTTGGTTATCCAATGCCAAAATAGTCCCAAAAGGAACTCAGCAGGTGACTCAAAGTCACCTGCTCTGGAGTTTGGATTTAACTAGACAATAAAATAGTCAATAGAAATTACGGTCTGTTGATTTTTTCTATTATTTTTGAATCTAGCTATATAACTAGATGTACTTTTAACATTCAAACGCCATGGGATTTCCGACAAAAATTCAATTAATTAAGAGAACTGCCAGTGAGCAGTGGTATATTAATTTTCCCTCGGCCGTCGCACAAGCCATGGAATTCCAGAAGGGAGAAGTTGTAGAATGGGTCATCGAAGACAAGCAGCGAATGACACTAAAACGGGCTGATCAA
The DNA here is from genome assembly GCA_945897845.1 of Chitinophaga pinensis. Taxonomy (GTDB): domain Bacteria; phylum Bacteroidota; class Bacteroidia; order Bacteroidales; family Prolixibacteraceae; genus Aquipluma. The sequence goes on from CAMDGL010000018.1 coordinate 3,721, forward strand.
GCTGTCGAACCGGATAAAAAAAAACTTTTAACGGATCGTTGACCGATGAACTTGATGCCCTTTTCAACCAGTGTCACTCTGCTTTTTCAGACCATGAGTCGTGGGTCAAATGCAGGGAGTTGATGAAGAGGTTTTAGTATTAAATGTAAAATCTCCAGAGTTTTTCCTTCCATTCATCCCCTGAATACTCAATTCCGACCCGTTTTGAAGTTTTTATTTTAGAAACAGGTTCTGCATCTTCCACCCAAATCCGTTGCGAAGTGATCAGACTTTCGCCGTAAAACGAGCGGTCGAGTTGAAGTTCGCGGCCAACGCGGCCAGGTCCGGGAAAACCTTCGATACCGCGGATTAGCACTGCCGAAGCATCGCCTTCGCTGCCGGTCACCAAATTCAGTAACCAATATTGGCCATATATAAGGTACACGTAAACTGTTCCGCCTTCTCCGAACATGACTTCGGTGCGCGGTGTTCGTCCTTTGCTGGCATGGCAGGCCAAATCCTCCGTTCCTCGATAAGCTTCAACTTCGGTAATCATGTATTTCCCGGTACTTCCGTCGGGAAAGCAGCGGATTAGTTTTTTGCCAATCAGTTCAGGGGCAACATCCAGCACATCGCGTAGGAAAAATTCAGGAGGAAGACGCGTATTCATGTTCCGGTTTTTAAATTTCAGGAGACCAATAATACAAATGTGATAAAAAACAACAGAATAGCCCGAATTAATACTTGCAAATTAAAAAAAAGAAAATACTTTTGCAGTCCGATTATTGTCCTTACTTGCAGTTCATGTAAATAACTGAAAATGTTGAGTGTGCAGATCTTATTAACAATTCCGGGTTAATAAATAACGGCGCTCTAAATGATTGAATTTTAATTTAATGCGAGTTAGTGTTTAATTTTTTAATAATAAACAAGTGGATACACTAAGTTATAAAACCGTATCGGCAAACAGAGCCACGGTAACAAAAGAGTGGGTTCTTGTTGATGCTACAGATGTTGTTCTCGGACGTTTGGCCAGTAAAGTTGCCAAGATTCTAAGGGGAAAAAACAAACCTAGCTTCACGCCTCACGTTGACTGTGGTGATAACGTGGTTATCATCAACGCTGAAAAAGTACGTCTGACAGGAAACAAACTGAACGACAAAATTTATTTGAGCTATTCGGGCTATCCGGGTGGACAGAGGAAACAGACTCCGGCTGAATTGATGGCCAAATATCCTGAAAGACTGATTGAAAAAGCAGTTAAAGGGATGTTGCCAAAAAATCGCCTGGGAAGTAAAATCTATGGCAACATGAAAGTTTATGTTGGACCAGTTCACGATCAGGTTGCCCAGAGCCCAAAAGTAATTGATTTAAATACAATTAAATAATAACTAATGGAAGTAGTAAACGCGTTAGGTCGTAGGAAATCTGCGGTAGCCAGAGTTTATGTGAGCGATGGCAAAGGAAAAATCACTATCAATAAAAGAGAATTGACTGAATATTTTCCAACCGGAATCCTACAGTATGTTGTTTTGCAACCGTTGAATCTGTTAGGTGTTGCCGGTCAGTATGATATCAATGTTAACCTTGATGGTGGTGGTATCACCGGACAGGCTGAAGCATTGCGTTTAGGAATTTCACGTGCAATGCTCGAAATTGTTCCTGAATCGAGAGCCGCTTTAAAAGCAGCCGGATTTTTGACAAGAGACCCACGTGAGGTTGAACGTAAAAAACCAGGTCAGCCAAAAGCACGCAAAAGATTCCAGTTCTCAAAACGTTAATATTTTTTATCCAAAAATATTCTGCTTTGGATCTAAATTGTCCAGACTTCCGGCGTTGCCGGAACTACTCGGCAATTGCTTTTCAAGAGATTATTTTTTTAACAAAAAAGTAAAAAGATGCCAAGAACAAATTTTCAAGATTTATTGGACGCAGGTGTTCACTTCGGACACTTGAGAAGAAAGTGGAACCCAAACATGGCCCCATATATTTTTATGGAGAAAAACGGGATCCACATTATCGATCTTCAGAAAACAATCGTAAAGATTGACGAAGCTGCCGAAGCAATTAAACAAATTGCAAAATCGGGCCGCAAAATTTTATTCGTAGCCACAAAAAAACAAGCCAAAGACATTGTTGCTGAAATGGTTGGTGGCGTTAACATGCCTTACGTTACTGAACGTTGGCCAGGAGGTATGCTTACCAACTTTCCGACTATCCGTAAAGCAGTTAAGAAAATGATGACAATCGACAAGATGTCGAAAGACAGTAGTTGGGATGTACTTTCAAAACGTGAAAAACTTCAGATTAGCCGTCAGCGCGCTAAACTCGAAAAAATGCTTGGAAGTATTTCTGACCTAACCCGTCTTCCTGCAGCCCTTTTCATTGTCGATGTACTGAAAGAAAAGATCGCAGTTCGCGAAGCCAAACGTTTGGGCATTCCCGTATTTGCGATGGTTGATACCAACTCTGAGCCAGAAGGAATTGATTTTGTAATCCCTGCAAACGATGATGCTTCCCAGTCAGTTAGCCTGATTTTGAAAGTTATCACCGATGCGATTCAGGAAGGTCTTTCGGAACGCAAAGTTGAACGCGATACCGACGGCGAAGAAAAAGAAGTTAGGGTAAAAAGAAAAAAACCAAGGGTTACTGACGAACATGATTCTCCTGCTATTGAAGAAGAAGTAGAAGAAGAGGATGAAGATCTGGATCATGAAGATGATGAGGATGAAGAAATTCATGAATAATCGGTCAATAACTTTTTAAATAAAAAATATATGGAAATTAATGCAGCAGATGTAATGAAGTTGCGTAAAGCAACAGGTGCTGGCATGATGGATTGCAAAACAGCGTTGGCGGAAGCAGAAGGCGATTTTAGCCGCGCAACCGAAATCATCCGCGAAAAAGGTAAACTGGTTGCCAGCAAGAGAGCTGACAGGGCCGCTACCGAAGGTGTTGTACTTGCAAAAGTGAATGAAACAGGTAAATCAGGAGCTATTTTGGTTTTGAATTGCGAAACCGACTTCGTTGCTAAAAATGAAGCCTTCGTAAATTTTGCCCAAAGAATTCTTGATGCTGCTATTGAAAGTAATGCAGCCGATTTGGACGCTGTCAAGGCGCTTGTTCTTGACGGTCGCACCGTTGAAAACCACGTGATCGAACAAACTGGTGTTATTGGTGAAAAACTTGATTTACCCTATTTTGCCAAACTGAATGCTGAAACAGTGGTTGGATACATTCACCCCGGAAACAAATTATCGACCCTGGTTGGATTCAACAAAGCCGGTGTTGACGCTCAGGTTGCAAAAGACGTGGCCATGCAGGTTGCAGCTATGAACCCGGTTGCTGTTGACAAAGATGATGTTCCTGCCGAAGTTGTAGCAAAAGAACTGGAAATTGCCAAAGAAAAATTCCGTCAGGAAGGCAAACCGGAAGCGATGCTTGATAAAATTTCGCAAGGCGCTTTGGCTAAATTCTTCAAAGAAAGTACTTTGTTGAATCAGGCTTTCATCAAAGAAAACAAACAGACTGTTCAGGAATTTCTTCAGGGAACTGAAAAAGGACTTACAGTTACAGCATTCTACCGTTACAATCTTGGCGACTAATTCATAATCGCAGGATCCAAAATACAAAAGCCCTCCCGAAATGGAGGGCTTTTTTTATTTCATTCAGATAGCCCGACGTTCCCGATGAATTTTTAATTTATCATACTGTTCCAAGGCAAGTTATTTCCTTTTCAAATCAATGTAAAATACCATAAAATTAAGCAGTTCATTTATCCTGATTTGAAAGAATGTACTATCTTCGCAAGCGTTAAAAAGCCCTCGAAATGAAAAACTTTAAACAACTGAACAATATTGCTGGCTGGGTCACTTTCCTGATTGCGGCAGTTACTTATTTGTTGACAATTGAACCAACTGCCAGTTTCTGGGATTGCGGTGAGTTTATAACTACTTCGTATAAACTGGAAGTCGGTCATCCGCCGGGCGCACCATTTTTTATGATTTTGGGAAGGTTTTTTACCATATTTGGCGGGGGCGCTTCAAATGCAGCGCTGATGATCAATGCCATGTCGGCTTTGGCCAGTGCATTTACCATTTTGTTCCTTTTCTGGACAATCACCCATTTGTCACGAAAATTAATTAAAGTTGAAGGCGAATTTTCACTGGGACAAACCATTGCAGTGCTTGGGGCAGGTGTTGTCGGAGCTTTGTCATATGCTTTTTCAGATACATTCTGGTTTTCGGCGGTCGAGGGCGAAGTTTATGCCTCTTCGTCGCTGTTTACGGCAATGGTATTTTGGGCCATCCTGAAATGGGAGGATTCGGCCGATGAACCACATGCAAACCGCTGGATTATTTTGATTGCCTACCTGATGGGACTTTCAATCGGAGTTCACCTTCTGAACCTTCTGGCAATCCCGGCCATTGTTTTTGTCTATTATTTCCGAAAATACAAAGCTACCCGAAATGGGATTCTTATTAGTCTCGCCGTTTCATTTGTAATTCTTGGAGTGGTGATGTACGGGATTATTCCCGGAGTAATTACAATTGCAACGTGGTTTGAGCTCATGTTTGTAAACGGACTTGGACTTCCTTTCAGCACCGGTGTAATTATTTATGCAATTCTTTTGGTTGCAGGTCTGATTTATGGTATTTACTATACGGTGCAAAAAAAACTCATACTTTGGAACACCGTTTTGATTAGCATTATTGTGATCCTGATTGGTTATTCATCGTTTGCAATGATCGTGATCCGGTCATCAGCCAATCCGCCTATGGACCAAAACAGTCCTGACAATGTTTTTGCATTGCTTGGTTACCTTAACCGCGAACAGTACGGCGATCGTCCGCTGGTTTACGGAAGGTATTACAATACTCCGCTTGATAAGCAAACTCCTTATGTTGACGACAAACCATATTACATTCAGAAAAACGGGAAATACGTCATTGCCGATATGAGGCAAAAACCGGTTTTCGATTCTAACCTGAGTACGCTTTTCCCACGCATGTATAGCCGCGAAGAGGGTCATATTCAGGCCTACAAACAATGGGCAGGCATCAAAGGCCGGAAAGTTCAGATTACCGACGATGATGGACAAACCAAAACAGTACAAATTCCGACATTTGGCGAAAACCTGGTCTTTTTCTTCAGGTATCAGGTGAATCAGATGTATTTCAGGTATTTCATGTGGAATTTTGCAGGACGCCAGAATGATATTCAAAGCCAGGGCGAAATTATGAACGGCAACTGGATTACCGGAATAAACTTTATCGACTCACATCGGCTGGGCGATCAGAAAACATTGCCTGCAGAATTTAAAAACAATAAAGGCCGGAATGCCTATTACCTGCTGCCACTGATTCTGGGAATTATAGGCATTGTTTTCATGTATAACCGCGGCGCTGAAGGACGGAAAAATTTGTGGGTCGTTTTTCTGCTGTTCTTCATGACCGGACTTGCCATCGTTTTATACCTTAATCAATCGCCACTTCAGCCGCGCGAGCGTGATTATGCCTATGCCGGTTCGTTTTATGCTTTTACAATCTGGATCGGAATTGGCGTTCTGTCGTTATATGAAGGAATGAAAAAATACCTGCCTGAAACTGCAAGCGCCGGCATTGCAACCGTATTGTCACTTTTACTCGTGCCAACTTTGATGGCGGCTGAAAACTGGGACGACCACGACCGCTCGAACCGATATACCGCCCGTGATTTTGGTGCAAATTACCTGAATACGTGTGCTCCAAATGCCATTATCTTCACCAATGGCGACAACGATACTTTCCCGCTGTGGTACAATCAGGAGGTAGAAGGCGTGCGAACCGATATACGGGTTTGTAACCTGAGTTATTTCCAGACCGACTGGTACATCAGACAAATGAAAAGCAAATCGTATGAATCGGAACCACTGCCGATCAGTTTCACTGCCGACCAATACGTGCAGGGTAACCGTGATGTGGTTTACCTGATGGAAGATCCCCGGTTGAAAGGCTCCGTTGAACTGAAAAAAGCGCTCGATTTTGTAAAGGACGAAAATCCACGTACCAAACTCGAACAGGCTGATTTTGCATCCTACATTCCATCTAAAAAGCTGTTTTACGTGGTCGATAAAGCTGCGGTAATCAAAAATAAAGTGGTTGAGCCGAAGGATTACGATAAAATCGTCGATACCATTACAATTGATTTAAGCGACAAGCATTATATTTCCAAAGACGAATTGATGGTTTTGGACATGATTGCAAATAATAACTGGGAGCGTCCGATCTATTTTGCCATTACCATTGGCCGCGATAAATACATGAACCTTCAGGATTACTTTCAATTGGAAGGGCTTGCATACAGACTTGTGCCAATTAAGACTGCATCCGATGGAATTTCGTTTGGAATGGTGAATTCACGCCTGATGTACACGAATGTCATGGAAACTTTCAAATGGGGAAACATGAACAATCCGAAAGTTTACATCGATGAAAATAACAGCCGGATGATGATGAACATCCGCAATACCTTCGATCGTTTGGCCGAAACGCTTGTTGCTGAAGGGCAAAATGACAAGGCGACCAAAGTACTCGATCGCGGTATTGAGCTGATTCCTCACAAAATTGTTCCTTACAACTACTTTTCTTTGCTGATGTCGGAAACCTATTTTAAAGCTGGTCAGGCAGAAAAAGGAAAAGAAATTATCACTACCATGATGGATAGTTACAAAGAACAGCTTGATTATTATTTCAGACTTAATTCGCAGATGCGTAATTCGGTTGACGACGATATACAGCGAAGCCTGTATTTCATGCGGGAAATAACGATGATTTGTACCAGGAACAATCAGCCGGAATTGTTAAAAGAGGTATCAACCACGTTTAACAGTTATATTGAAAGATACAGTTCGTTGAAGTAATGAGGTGTTTTGATCCGAGAGTTCGTTTGCCGCGTTTCTTTACTTCTCTTTTCAAAGGGGCAGTTTGGAGGTTGGACGGGAACGAAAGGATGGTTTATCTCACATTCGACGACGGGCCAATTCCTGAAATTACGCCGTGGGTTCTCGAACTTCTGGAAAAGGAAGATATAAAGGCGACCTTTTTTTGTGTGGGAGAAAATGTTCAGAAATATCCTGAAGTGTATAATCAAATCCTGAAAGGTGGCCATTCGGTTGGGAATCACACTTTCAACCATTGGCAGGGAGTAAAGAACAACAATCAGGATTTTTTCAGGAACATTGAAAAAGCTTGTGAATTGATCGATTCCGATCTTTTCAGACCTCCGCACGGCTGGTTAAAAATCGCCCAATACAAATTTCTGAAGAACAAATTCAGGATCATTATGTGGGATTTGATTTCTTGTGATTACGACCGCCGGATTCGTCCTGAAAAGGTGTTGAAAAATGTGACAGATTTTGTAAGACCCGGTTCAATAATTACATTTCATGATTCAATAAAGGCGAAAAATAACCTGATGAAAGCCCTGCCTCTTTCAATAAAATGGATGAAAGAACAGGGCTATGGTTTTAAAGCCATTCAGTATAAACAAAGAATAAAATGATAAATATTTTAATTGTCGGTTCAGGAGGAAGAGAGCATGCAATGGCATGGAAAATAAAGCAATCGCCAAAACTGAACCAATTATTCATTGCCCCGGGAAACGCCGGAACTTCACTTTTGGGAACCAACATTCCGGTTGGTGTATCCGACTTTGAAGGATTGAGAAAAGCCGCACTCGACAACCAAATCGATCTAATTTTGGTTGGTCCCGAAGTACCTTTGTGCGAAGGCTTGCACGATTATTTTCTGGCTGACGGCAGCCTGCAACATATCAAAATAGTTGGTCCTCAAAAATTGGGAGCACAGTTGGAAGGAAGCAAGGATTTCGCCAAGGAATTTATGGTGCGCCATCAAATTCCGACCGCGAAATATAGTTCGGTTACTAACGAAACACTTTCAGATGGCTTGGCTTTCCTGAAAACCATGACTGCACCGTACGTTTTAAAAGCCGATGGACTGGCTGCCGGGAAAGGCGTTCTTATTATCGACGAACTTGCTGAAGCCGAAGAATCGTTGAAAGAAATGCTGGATGGCCAGTTTGGTGCAGCAAGCCAGAAAGTGGTTGTCGAAGAATTTCTGAGTGGCATAGAATGTTCGGTTTTTGCTATTACCGACGGGAACGACTATAAAATACTTCCGGTGGCAAAAGATTACAAACGCATCGGTGAAGGAGATTCCGGCCTTAATACCGGCGGTATGGGCGCCATTTCGCCCGTTTCGTTTGCCGATGAAATATTCATGAATAAGGTTGAAACGCTGATCATTCGTCCCACCGTGGAAGGTCTGAAAAAGGATCAGATTCCGTACAATGGCTTCCTCTTTTTTGGATTGATCAGTGTAAAAGGAGAACCAATGGTGATTGAATACAATGTCAGATTGGGCGATCCGGAAACCGAAGCCGTGATGCTGCGCATTAAATCTGATTTTGTGGACTTGCTGATTGGAGCAGCCGATGGTACTTTGGCTGAAAAAACCATCGAAATTGACGATAGAACTGCTGCTGCTGTGATGCTTGTTTCTGGTGGTTATCCGGGGCCGTATGAAAAGGGCAAAATCATCAGCGGTTTGGAAAACGTAGAGAACAGTTTTGCTTTTCATGCCGGTACAAATTACCGAAACGGAGAAATCTGTACCGATGGGGGACGGGTGATTGCAATCAGTTCTTACGGAAATTCAATGGTAGAAGCCCTTTCGCTTTCTTATAAAAATGCACAGCTAATCAATTTCGAAGGCAAATATTTCCGGAAAGATCTGGGTTTTGATTTATAGACAACATGTTACTTAAAGTATTAAAATCAAATCAGCCCTTTCATTTTTTGCTGATACCATTGATTGCAGTGGCATTGTGGGTCAAGTCGTTCGTTCACGCAAAGGCGTTTCCTTTTTACGCTGGCGAAGATATGATGATACTTTACAAGCCCATCAGTTATTTATTGGGCGATAACCTTTTTTTGAGTAACATCGTTGCACTGATATTTACCATTCTGCTTGCATTTTTAGTACTTAAATTGAATGTTCAGTATGCGTTCATCAAGGCAAAAACATCTCTTCCTCCGACCTTATTCATATTGATTGCCAGCGGAATGCCCGATTTGCATGGCATGCACCCGGTTTATCCGGCAACTTTGTTCCTGGTTTTGGCCATCGACCGGATTTTTAACTCGATTGAAAATGAAATAATTCATTCGAATGCATTCGAATCGGGTATTTTTTTGGCCATCGGTTCACTTTTTTACCTGAACCTGGTTTTCTTTTTTCCGATACTTTGGTTTGGATTCATTATCATTAAACCCAAAGTGAATTGGAGGGAGTATTTTTTAACTGTCCTTGGCTTTGCAATGCCTTGGCTGGCAACACTTACCTATTATTCTTTTGCAGGTATCGAGAACGAATTGTGGTACACTCTGCAAATGAATTTTACATCGCATCAGACATTTATCAGGGACAATCTTCCCATTCAGATATTCATTGGATACCTGGTTTTGCTTACGCTGCTGGGTAGTTTTTTCTTTTTGGCGCAGTACGATGGCAAAAGGATCAGCTCACGAAAATTCTTCAAAGTATTCTTTTGGATATTTCTGATTTCAGTTGTACTGATTATTGCCAATCCTGCTGTTTCTCAGGAAATCATTATCATTCTGGCCCTTCCGTTAACTTATCTGATATCCAATTATCTTATTTTAATGAGGCGACAATTCTGGGGCGAAGTGATACTATACTTGCTAATAGCTGCTGTTGCATTTTTACAGTTTTCATGGCAACTTCCAAAGTTTTGGTAATTCAATAATGACCTTTCGGCTCCGGTTTCTCAAAACCAGTTTTTCCGTTTAAACAGAAATATTCCTAACAGTACCAGACTTACGGAAATGGTAATTACGTAGGCGAAAGCAAAGTGGGAATCCTCAAATCCATTGGGTACGTTCATTCCATATAAACTGGCAACCAATGTCGGGATCATCAGGATAATGGTTACCGAAGTCAGCTGCTTCATGATCACGTTCAGGTTGTTTGAAATAATTGATGCAAATGCATCCATCATTCCACTTTGAATATCGCTGTAAACATTGGCCATTTCGAGGGCCTGTTTGGTTTCGATTACCACATCTTCCATCAGGTCTTCATCGTGTTCAATTCCTTGCATATTGCGGCCATTTCGCATCTTCGCCAGAACCATTTCGTTCGATTTCAGCGATGTGATAAAGAAAACGAGACATTTTTCCATGTGCAGCAGACGGTGCAATTCCTTGTTTTTGGTAGCGTTCTCCAAATCCTTTTCAATCAGGGCAGTCTGCACGTTAATCTCTTTCAGGAACTGAAGAAACCATACCGCTGAAATCAGGAATATGCGAAGTACATAATCGAAATGATTGCTGATGGTGATTTTGTTTTCGTTTACCGCCTTCATCAGCGAAGGAATTATTTCGGTGCGTCGCGAGCAGATGGTAATAATTTGCTTTCCTGAAACAATAATGCCCAAAGGTATTGTAATGAAAGGAATACCATTATTCTGATTGTTGAGCGGAACACGCAAAATAATCATCACTACGTCTTCATCAACTTCAATACGCGATCGTTCATCGGTATCCAGAACGTCCATGATAAAATCGCGCGGAACATTGTGTTCGCGGATTAAAAGTTCCACTTCTTCGTTGGTAAGTTCCTGTGAGTTGACCCAGCAGTTTGGCTGGAATTCATTCAAACGTGTAAAGGAATTACCGGCTTCCCAATAAGTAATCATAGTTTCTCCGTTTTTTCGACAAACAGAGACTATGACGGGCTCTGTTTACCGGATTAATAACTTGAATAGCTGTGTCGAATGATAATCGTCCATTTTGGATTTATTATTATTGCGGGCAAAGGTAAGTTAATTGCGTTTATAATATTAGGATGAAGTTGAAAAAAACAATTTTGTACAGATAAAATATGGCTCAGTTATCTTTCTGATGTGGCTCAATATTATTGCAATCTGAGCTTCAAATCGGAAGTGGTTGAGCCATAAAAAACCCGCCTGCTTTCACAGACGGGCAAAACCTAAAAAACCACTAATTAAATTACTGTAGTATTACAAATCAATGGGTTGACCATTGTAAAAGTCGAGTATTTTTGTTCTGAAAATGTATTCGTATTTGGCCTGAAGCAAATTGCTCTGTGCATTGGTGAGGTTGTTTTTTACCTGGTTGTATTCTACAGAATTAATCATCCCCACGTTGAATTTTTCTTCGGTATAACGGAATGCTTCTTTCGACGAAACCACGGCTTTCTGGTTGGCGACATATCTCTTAAAAGCTGCAAGTGCGTTGGTGTATGCTTGTTCAATGTCTTTTCGCAGTAAATTTTTGGTGCTTTGTAATTGAAGTTCAGTATTTTCAACCTGAATTTGTGCATTGCTCACCCCGGTTTGTGCCTGGTAGCGGTTAAAAATCGGGATATTAAGCGTTGCCCCAAATCCAAAACGCTCGTTGCTCTTCAGCTGATCGCTAAACTCAATTTTTGCCCCTCGAAAGGTGGTGTACTTGTTATTGTAAAAGTTGTAATAGTTGCCGCCAAAAGTAAGCGTAGGCAATAAATTTCCTTTTGCGATCAACAGCTGTTTACGTGCACTTTCAAGTTTAAATTCGGCACCTTTTACTGCAGGCCTGATTTGCACAGCGTTTTTAAATACGTCCATCGAATTTAACATGCTCATATTGGCGCTAATTTCAGGAAGAACCGGTTTTTCAATTTTAAAACTTTCGGTCGAGGGCAATTCAAGAAACTGGTATAATGACAGATAGGCCAGTTGAACCCTGTTCTGTGCATTTACAACATTCAATTCTTCACGTGCGTATTGTGCTTCAATTTCAAGTAAGCTCCCTTTTGCGAGACTTCCGGCTTCAACCAGTTTGCCGGTGCGGTCGATCTGAAGCTGAGTTATTTTCAAAAGGTCTTCTGTAACGATCAGCAACTCATCGGCGAAAAGTATTTCGAGATAGGATGCAGCAATGTTGAGCATGATATCGTCTTTCGCCTTTTGCATTTCTTCCAGACTGGCACGTAAATCCATTTCTGCCATTTTTATAGAGTTTTTCAGGGTGAAACCGTTCCAAAGAGTAACATTTGAACTAAGGCTACCTGAAGTTGAGTTTGAATTGATATCCAGATAGGTGTTGTCAGATCCAATTGTTCTGCCGTAATTCATGTTGTTCTGAAATCCGGCATTCAGGTTTGGCAAACGGTTGAACTTTGCCTGGTTGTGTTGATTGCTGTAATATTCTGAATTCAGAGCCTGCTGTTTGATCTGGATGTTGTTTTCAAGTGCGTAATCAATACATTTCTGTAACGACCATGTTTGCTGTGCTTTAGCACCTGTAAAAACAACCAGCATTAAAGCTGCGGCAATGAGGCTGTACATTCGTTTCATTGTAATATTTTTAAATTAAATTATGCTTTCTTCTTTTCTTCTTCTTTCACTTTCTTTGGATCAATCTTTTCGCCTTTCACTTTGTCGGATTTTGCCAGTCCTTCAGTCACTTCGATATTTATACCGTCAGAAATTCCGGTTTTTACCATTCGCTTTTCGAATACTTGTGGGGTAGCTGTTTCCACCTCAACAAACGAAGAGTCTTTTTCAAATTTCAGTAATCCTTCAGGAATAACCAGTACGCTGTCTTTCTTTTCAAGAACGATGTTTGCATTGGCGCTGTATCCTGCCCTGATAAACTGATTCTCTTTCAGAACAACATTGGCTTTTATTTCAAACTGGATGGCGCCATTCTCTTCTTTTCCTTTTGGTGCAATGTATTCGAGTATCGCTCCGAATTTATCCTTTTCAATCGCTCCGATTTCAAGTTCGATGTTCATGCCTTCCTTGATTTTGCCGACTTCGGTTTCATCCACTTTTCCTTTGAAAATCATATCCTGCATATCGGCTACAGTGCAAATGGTGGTTCCGTTGTTAAAAGTATTCGATTGAATAACCGAGTTACCTTCTTTAACCGGCACATCCAGCACCATTCCGTTTACGGTTGAACGAACAAGAGTATTAGTAGCCGTTGATGCCCTTTTTGTTACACCATTTCTAATTAATTCCAGATTATTTTCGGCTGCTGATAATTCTTCTTTGGCCGCATCGTAACTTACCTTGGCGCTTTTGTATTCATTGTACGAAATAACTTTCTGATCGAACAGTTTTTGTTGGCGGTCATAGTCTATTTTGGCATCGTCGAAACTCAATTGTGCACGGTTGAGACGGGTTTCAGCATTGTTAAGGTTCACCATATCAGGAATGATTTTGATTTTGGCAATCACCTGGTCTTTTTTCACAAAGTCGCCGGCAACAATGTACAATTCGTCAATAATTCCTGAAACCTGTGGTACAATGTCAATCTCCTTCCGCGGAACAACCGAGCCTGTAGCAACGGTTTTGCGGATAACGTTCGATACAAACGGGCTTTTTGTCTCGAATACTTCAGGTACTTTTTTTGATTTGGTGTAGAGAAAATAAATTGTTCCCCCGAAAATCCCTACTAGGATTACAATTCCTAACATTTTAAAAATTCTTTTCATGGTTTTGTTTTTTATATGTTTCTGTTTTATGCATTTTCAAAATTCCAAGGCAATTTGAAATCGTTAATCTGAAATCTATAATCGTTAATCGCCATTACCCTTCGTCACGAATGGCATCAATTGGTTTTATACTAACCGCTCTTTTTGCTGGTATCAGACCGGCAATTATTCCGGCCACTACCAAAACAGCCAGCGCCGATAGTGCCATAGTGAGGTTTATCTCCGGATTCCGAAAAAACAATTCATCGCCACCTTTGAGCAATATCTGGTTTAGAATTTCGAGCACACCAACACCAAGTGATAACCCAATATATCCGGCCATTACGGTTAAGAATACACTTTCGGCAACGATGTGTTTAATAACGGTCGCCGGCGTTGCACCAATTGCACGCTGAATCCCAATTTCCTGGGTCCGTTCCTTGATGATTACCAGCATGATGTTGCTCACGCCGATTACTCCTGCCAGAAGTGTTCCGATTCCAACAATCCAGGTCAGACCCTGAATGCCTAAGAATAATGCGCTGAATTTGACGAATTCTTTTTCGATGTTGAATGAACCAATGGCTTGTTGATCTTCAGGGGCAATTTTATGCCGGTCTTTTAGCAAAGTTTTTAATTTTTCTTCCAGATCGCTTACTTTGGTTCCAGGTTTTGATGTCACTGAGAAGAAATATACCCGGTTGCCGAAATTATATGCTTTCCGCATGGTTGTAAATGGGATAATGATGGTTTCTTCTTTTTTACCACCACCGATATTAATCCGCGTTTCGGCATGAATAACACCCACTACCTGAAAATAAACTCCGCTTATTTTTAGGTATTGTCCAATTGGGTTTTCGTCTTTCTCAAACATAACTTCAACAACACGTTCTCCAATGTTGCATACTTTCCGTTCCTGAATTAAGTCGATTTCGTTGATCAATCGTCCCTGGGCCGGAGTCCAGCGATCGATTTTGAAATAGTCGGGATAATCGCCAAACACATTAAAAGCGCCGGTACGTTCGCCGCGAATGGTATTATTGCCTGCCTGGTTATTGCCAAACAAACGGGGCGACAGATATTCGACCTCCTTCACATTGTCGCGGATATAATCGATATCGCTTGTTTCGTAATTCCAGCGACGTCCGCGTTGAAATCCTTCATAAGGCACACTGGTGCGTTCTGTCCAGAAGAAAGCAGAGTTCGTTGCAAATGCCTTTACTCCATCGAGTACGCCATTTTCGAGCGCTTTGCCTGCCCCCGACATGATGACGAGCATGAAAATTCCCCAGAAAACACCGAAGGCTGTCATAAAACTGCGCAGGCGATTTTTTTTCAGTGCGCTAACTATTTCACTCCAAAGATCTAAATCAAACATGGCTTCAATTTTATTCGTCGCGCAGGGCAACAATTGGTTTTATACTGGCAGCTCTTTTGGCCGGAATGTAACCGGCAAACGCACCTGCGATGATGAGCAGAAGAGTGGAATATACAGCAATGTTAATGTCAACCGTAGGGTTCATAAATATGGTTTCGCTCTGGTCGGTTGCCGGTCCTGCTGACTGCATCATAAAATAGTTGATCATTTCCATCAATCCTGTTCCTAAAACCAGGCCGATGTATCCGGCAATGGTGGTTATCATGATCGATTCAAGTAAAATCAGGCCAATTACTGACGACGGACTTGCACCGATGGCTTTTCTGATTCCAATTTCTTTGGTGCGTTCTTTTACAACAATCAGCATGATATTGCTGACACCAACAATTCCGGCAATCAAAGTACCAATCCCAATGATCCAGATAAAAATCTTGATGGCCTGGAATATTTTCATGGTCTGGATATAGTTTTCCAGCTTGTTATATAATCCGATAGCGCCTTCGTCTTTGGGGTCAAATTTATGTTGCTTGCCCAATGCGGTTCTGATTTGTTCTTCAATAGCCTGGCTTTCTTCAAGGGTCGATGCATTAATGGTAAGAGCCAGATTATGTATCTTGTTCGAACCGTTAAAAATCATTTGTGCTGTTGAAAGTGGCATGTAAGCATTCCGGTTCCGGGTTGATCCTGGTTCGGAGCAAACTCCTACAACCTTAAATGGAACCATATTTATATTTACATACTCGCCCAGCGCTGTCGAATCCTTAAAAAGAGCAGTTTTAATATCAGTTCCGATGACAACTATTTTTCGGTTCTGTAGTATGTCAATCTGATTAATGAAACGGCCTTCATTCATGATAAGGTTTTCAACTTCTTTTAATGCGGGTTGACAGGTTATTGTGGTATATTCACCCGATTCATTGCCGTAAGAATATCGCGTATTTCCCATAAAATAGCGGCCTGAGGAGACTCCGACTCCTGAAACTTTAGACACAATCTCCTGATCCTGATTCTGGAAACGGATTGGTCTTCCGGTTTTCATACCTTCATAAGCAATGGTAGTTTCTCCATTCCAGATCCACATGGCATTTACTGCATCGTTCATAAAATTGGCTGCCACGCCGTTGCTCAACCCGTTTCCTGAACCAAGTAAAATCATCAGCATAAAAATTCCCCAGGCTACAGAAAATCCGGTGAGGAATGTCCGCATTTTATTTTTTTTGATGGTGGCAAGTATTTCCTGCCAAATGTCAATGTCAAACATGGCTTCAGAATTAAGCGGTTTCGAGTCCGTGGATGTAACTTTTCTGGAATTTTTTCAGTTCCCCGTTGCGGATAATTTCGTGAATCCGACCATCATTCAGCCGGATAATCTGACTTGTCATGGCTGCAATGTCGTGTTCATGGGTAACAATGATAACCGTTATCCCGTCATCATTAATTTCCTTCAGGATGTCCATCACTTCATAAGAGTTGGCTGAATCCAATGCTCCGGTAGGTTCATCGGCCAAAATTATTTTTGGTTGCGAAATCAAGGCTCGTGCAATGGCTACGCGTTGTTTTTGTCCTCCCGACATTTCGTTCGGCATGTGGTTCGCCCATTCTTTTAAGCCTAATTTTTCGAGGTATTCCAATGCAATCAGATTGCGCTTTTTTCGTGGAACTCCCTTGTAGTAGAGGGGAAGGGCCACATTTTCCATCGCATTTTTAAACGAAATCAGGTTGAACGACTGAAATACGAAACCGACCATTTCGTTTCTAAGTTTGGCGGCTTTTTTTTCGCTCATGTTCGCAATAAGATTGCCTGACAAATGGTAAGTACCATTGTCATAGTTGTCGAGCATCCCCAAAATGTTCAAAAGGGTTGATTTCCCAGAACCTGAGGACCCCATGATGGAAACAAAGTCGCCCTGTTCTATATGAAGGTCGATACCTTTCAGAACATGGAGACTGCTGCTTCCCATTTCATAGGATTTGTGAATGTTGTTTAATCTGATCATGGCTTTGTTTTCTGTTAGTTTTCTGTTCAAAATTCGTTATTAATGATTTGCTGGTCTTATTTTTTTCGATGAACGGCGGATTTTGGCCTGTAAAAGGTTTTAAAATGTATGTTTTTATCCTTTTGCAATCATTTGCATGCCGGTCAATGATTTTAAAAGCCCGTTTGTTTACAGTTTCTGAATTTTCTGTACACCGAAGTATGACGAATTGTTAAACGAAACGTTACAGGAATTCTGAAAATAATGATTTAGAATTGTCTGTCTTTTTATATCTTTCCTGTGAATTAAAAACCCCCTATCTCGTGATAAACATCGCATTATTCGGCCCTCCGGGAGCTGGAAAAGGTACCCAGTCAGCCTTTTTAATTGAAAAATACGACCTTTTTTACATTTCAACAGGAGATTTGCTGCGTAAAGAACTTGCCGAAGAAACCAAGCTGGGATTGGAAGCCAAAAGCATCATCGCCGCCGGTAAGCTTGTTTCCGACGAAATTATTGTTCAAATTCTGGAAAAAACGATCAAGGAAAATTCGCAGGCAAGTGGCTTTTTGTTTGATGGATTCCCGCGAACAACCATTCAGGCATACATTCTTGAAGGTTTAATGATTAAGCTGAATACTTCGCTCAATTGTCTGATCAGCATTGAAGTGCCGGAAGACGAATCCGTTTCACGATTACTAAACAGAGGATTAACTTCAGGCAGATCGGATGATAATGAGCTTATTATACGTAACAGGCTGAAAGAATATGAAGAAAAGACTTTGCCTGTACTCAATTTTTACAAGGAAAAAGGAAATTACATTCCAATTGACGGACACAAAGGAGTAGAGGAAGTTACCCATCAAATTGAAGATATCATCAATAAGGAATTGAGTAAAAAGTTGATGAACGTGGTAATTTTTGGCTATCCTGGTTGCGGAAGAGGTTCACTGGGCATGGAACTTTCAAAAAGATATGGTCTTGAATACATTTCGACTGGAAGAATGCTTGAAGAAGAAATGAAAGAAGGAACTGAATTAGGTAAAAAAATCGCTCAGATTTACGAGTCCGGAGAATTGGTTTCCGATGAAATAGTTGTTCCCTTAATTTTAAAGAAAATTAAAAATTCCAAAAATGTTAAAGGATTCATTTTCAAAGGATTTCCACGAACATTGGTTCAGTCGTATATTTTAGATGGAATATTGAAAAAATACAATTCGAAAATCAGAAAAATCATTGACATTCAGGTTAGTACACTCGAATTGATTTCGCG
>CAMDGL010000019.1 GCA_945897845.1 Chitinophaga pinensis
CCAATCTGCACAATGGTTGTGTCCTTGTCAGAAATCACTTTGATGGTATCTGAAGCAAGCATGGATTCTGCAGAAATAGCTGATGTTTTTACGTTTGCTGCAGTTTCCTGTGCCTCCGGTTTTAAGCTAAACAAAGCTATTGCGATTAATGATAAATAAATTGTTTTCATGGCTGTTTTGTTTAAAATTTGCCTGTATGACGGCGAGGTATTTTGAAATGTTACAGCCTTTTTATTTTTTTTCCAAAGGAATTGAAAAAGCCATTAAACGGCTTTCAAATTCGAGGCTCGAAACTTTACCATCTTTCAGATTGTATCCAATCCGGTCGCCCGAAAGCTCAGAGGCAACATTCAGTCCGGTACGAAAAATACGCTGGACAGAAGACATTCCTTCGCTGGTAACTTTTTTTACGCGGCTTGCCAGAAATTCATCAATGGTGATGATCCGCTGGTCATTGATTTTCTCCAAAATAATTTCACGAGAAACTGCCAACTGATTATCAAATGTTTCGGTTTCAATCATTGCCAGAATTGGTCGAATTTCAGACAGTTGGGCCAAATCCCGCTCATGATAATTTGTTTCAGATTCGGTTTTTTGCTCCGGATTGTTGTTGATTTTTTCCTTAACAATGGCAGGGTTGCGGTTGATTTTCACCGCCGAATTTTGGGCAATTTCAGTTGACTGAATTATTTTTTCCGGCTCGGTCTTTATTTCTGCAGGTTTCGCTTGAGGTTCCACCAAAGCAATTTCAGGAATGATGTTTGTCCCGACTTTTTCACTTTCTGTTTGAAACAACGAATTGATTCCCCAGAGCAAAACAATTACTGCAGCGGCACGCGCAACCCAATTAAAAACGATGGTTGTTCCAGACTTCCTATATAATTTCTGTTTCTGTGGAAATTTAATACCGGTATCAGCGATCAAACGGGTTTTTCCGAATAATTCGTATTCCTTCTGCAATTCAGGATGACCTGCAAGATATGTTTCGAACGATTTACGCTCTTCCTCTTTCAGGTCGCCTTCCATGCAGGCGATCGTTTTTATTTCGAATGCCGACTTTTCGTCAGGCGCCGATTTGTACAAATGCTGCTTGCCCGAAAAAGCGATTTGTTCTTCAGGCAAATGAATATTATCGAATAGTTGTAATTCTTCCTTTAAATCGGGATTCAGTTCCAGAAAATCCAGAAACTGATCGATCATGCTTTCTTCAAGATTACCTTCGAGGTAATCCAGAAAAAACGGTTCGTAATTTTCTCTGGTTATCTTCATACTACCATCTCCATTTTACCAATGTAATTCTTCAGGAAAACCCGGGCGCGGTATATATAAACCTTCACCTGGGCTTCGCTCAGCAAGGTAACATCCCCGATTTCCTTGTACGAGTATCCTTCGTAGTCGCGTAATAAAATAACAGTCCGCTGTATTTCGGGCAACCGTTTTACTGCTTCATCCAGTATTTCCTTCAAATCAGAATATTGATTGTCATGTACATCTTCAGGAATCTGGTAATCTTCCATGTAAGTCTGACGTTTTTCTTTCCGCAAAACATCAATCATGGTATGATAAGCCGTGGTGAATAAATATGATTTCACTTTTTCCGAATTCACATTTTCCGCGTTCCGCCACAATTTCTCGTAGCTATCCTGAACGATGTCGCGCGCGCGCTCCTCGTCCCTGATATTTTTCAGGATAAAACGGAAAACATTGTCCGAATACAAATCAACCGCCTGGTTGTATTCTTTTACATTCATTCTGATCAGCTTACCTATTTTGAGTGTAAGACGAACAGCTTTTTATTTTGTTACAGTAACCGAAGATTTTTCCTGAATTGGGATTTTTGATTTTTCGATTGCTTCGAGCAGTACTTTGTCGATGTTTTTAATAATCGGGTAGAAACCTTCCTCACCAAGGATATTTCGTGCAACATATGCTTTTATCTGATTGTCAATTATTTTGGAGGATGTTTTCAAATCTCCATTGCTGGCTTTGATTCCTTTTTGGGCAGCAAAAGCCACAAATTGATTCAGGATATCCCTGCTTTGGAAATAAGTTTCAAATTCTTTGGTATTGGTAAGTTTTGAAAGTGTCTTCCGGTTTGAATCGGCAAAATCGAGTGCGAACTGATAGACCAGGCCTTTTTGTGTAATTTTCGAATAAAAGTCTGAAAAGCCAAGCGTATCGGCCGGAATGAAGAAATCGGGCATAATACCGCCGCCACCGTAAACCGTTCTTCCGGCCAAAGTGGTATATTTAAGCGAATCGGAAAATTGAATGCTGTCGGCTTGCTGAAATTCACCATGAATTGCGCGGTCCATAATGTCTTTGTAATATTCATCGTTCCCTTTGTCGTATGGTTTTTGTATCGATCTGCCGCTTGGTGTATAATACCGGGCGACAGTAAGTCGCAGGGCGCTTCCGTCTTTAAAGGGTATTTGTTCCTGAACCAATCCTTTTCCAAACGAACGGCGTCCGATGACCCAACCCCTGTCGTTGTCCTGAATGGCACCGGCAAATATTTCACTTGCAGAAGCCGAAAAGTCATCAATGAGCACCACAACACCTTTGTCGCGGTAGGTTCCATTGCTGTCGGCATTAAATGTTTTGCGGGGTTGCGAATGTCCCTGGGTATATACAATCAGTTCACCTTTTACCAGAAATTCATTAACCATCTTAATAACTGCATTCAAATATCCGCCCGGATTTCCGCGCAAATCAACTATGATGGCTTTCATTCCAAGCTGATCAAGCTTTTTCATCCCTTCCATAAATTCCTGGTAGGTTTTCTCTCCGAAACGGCTCACTTTGATGTATCCGGTTATTTCATCAATCATATAACTTACATCAACACTGTATATTGGAATTTCTCCGCGGGTAATCTCAAATTCAAAAAGGTCTTTGAATCCTTTTCTTTTAATTCCAACGGCAACTTTGGTTCCTTTTTCACCCCTGAGTTTCGATAAAACCTTTTCATTTTTAAGTCCTTTTCCTGCAAGCAAAGTATCGTTAACCGTAACAATACGGTCGCCGGGTAAAATTCCCAGTTTCGACGATGGCCCTCCTGAAATAACATCAACCACCATTACCGTGTCGTTCTGGATGGAGAACTGGACCCCGATTCCACCGAAATTCCCCCGCATCTCTTCTTCAACACCAAGCATCTCTTTTGGCGGAATATATGAAGTATGCGGATCGAGATTCTTCAATAAAAGTGGAATTGCTTTTTCTACGAGCGAATCGGTCGATATTGAATCGACATAAGAGTTGCTGATCAATTCAATTACCGCGTCCATCTTATTGTATCCTGATGTTGAGAAAGATGGCAGGTTGCCCCCGGAATTAGTGGTCAACCTGTTTCCGATTAAGATACCCGTTACAACTGCAACTGCCAGAAGCAAAGGAATATAAACTGAGAATTTTGTGTTATTCATGTGTTTGTAATTTGTTTTTTATTTGTCACATGGAACTCGCCAATAATTATTATGCTGTGTCCCGATTAATCGGGATGGCTCGTTTCATTTTTAGAATCTTATATTATTAATCTTCCAGGTCAACCTGGATCACTTCAATATGTGCTTTTTTCAACAAGTCAATTCCATCCGCAATATGATAATTATCATAAAAGACAACCCTTGTAATACCTGCCTGGATTATCAGTTTCGAACATTCAAGGCATGGCGAGGAAGTAACGTACAAAGTTGCGCCATCGCTGCTGTTGTTCGATTTTGCGACTTTGGTGATTGCATTTGCTTCGGCATGTAAAACGTATGGAAAGGTGCGGTTGTTTTTGTCTTCACAATTATTCTCGAATCCCGATGGAGTACCATTGTAACCGTCGGAGATGATCATTTTGTCTTTCACGAGCAAAGCGCCCACCTGACGGCGTTTACAATACGAATTCTGAGCCCAGATCAGTGCCATTTTCAGATATCGCTGATCGAGTAAAAATTGTTTGCTTTCTTTTATTGTTGATTCCATGGCATAAGTTCTCAGAAATTACATTTCAGATTTAATTTTCTCCAAAAGTAATCATTGATGTGTATTTGTTAAGGCAAACACATTACAAAAAACGTCCATCTTAATTCAGATGAACGTTTTTACTATGAATTAACACGTTAAAGTTATTTCAGGAATTTTTCGGCAATGTATAACAGATCTTTTGATTTAATCGGTTTTGCCAGATAATCATCACATCCGGCGTTCAATGCCTTTTCCCGGTCGTCGGACATTGCAAATGCGGTTTGCGCTATAACGGGAAGTTCAGGAAATTTTTGCTTCAGTATTTTAGTTGCTTCGTAGCCATTCATCTCAGGCATCTGTAAATCCATAAAAACAAGATCCATAGATTCAACTTTCTCGCAAATATCAACCGCTTCGATACCATTTTTTGCCCAAAAAACATTCGCTTGCAACTTACTCAAAACAGCTTTCAAATAAAGATAGTTTGACTCAACATCTTCGGCTATCAGCACGTTCGGATTCCTCTTTTCGCTCATTTCTGAAAATCTTTGAAGGGTACATTTTACAGCTACCAAATGTATTGAAACATTTTTTGAATAACTATTCTTTGGAGGAAATTTGTAAGGTAAAGGCTAATTAGAAAAATTTTAGAAAATTATTCACTGAAATTTAAACAAATAAAAGACTTCTTTGTATTTAATTCTATAATTACAATTAGAAAACCTAAAAAACAAATTATGAAAAAGCTATTCGTGTTACTTGTATTGTTTGCATTGATATTTGGTTTAAAATCAGAAGCTAAGCCAATTAAATTTTCGATTAAAATAAATTGGGGTTCTTTGGAAAAAGGAGTTTGCAATCCCTCAGAATTTGGCATTTGCAGTATTATTATTTCATTGAGGGCCGCTGGATCTTCGGGAGGTACTGATTCTGAGGCATATGAAGTACGGGGAGAAATCGCTAACAATATGCTAATCATTAATTTACCGAAAGGTATAAGTGAAAAGGGTAAAAATGCCCGTGGTCAATATGCATTTACAATACCAAAAGAAATGGTTCTTGATCAGGATCTGGCCAAAGAACTTCGTTCTGAGAAACTGACTATCGCTGCCGGAAACTACGAATTCAAAGGGAATACGCTGGCTTTAAAAATTGTCAGTCCAAGAGATCCGGCCACGGGCCAGGCAACAGGCAAAAGAAGCAATATCGCCATTGACGAGCCAGGGGTTCACAAGGAAACCAAGCCAAAAGGAACTGTTTCATCTGAATCGAAACCAACCTATGACTTAAAGGAAAAAAAATAATTTTATAAACAATTAACTCAAAACAATTATGAAAAAGCTATTCGTATTACTTGTATTGTTTGCATTGATATTTGGTTTGAAATCAGAAGCTAAGCCAATTAAATTTTCGATTAAAATAAATTGGGGTTCTTTGGAAAAAGGAGTTTGCAATCCTTCAGAATTTGGCATTTGCAGTATTATTATTTCATTGAGGGCCGTTGGATCTTCGGGAGGTACTGATTCTGAAGCATATGAAGTTCAGGGAGAAATCGCCAACAATATGCTTAGAATTAATTTACCGAAAGGTATAAGTGAAAAGGGTAAAAATGCCCGTGGTCAATATGCATTTACAATACCAAAAGAAATGGTTCTTGATCAGGATCTGGCCAAAGAACTTGGTGTTGAAAAACTGACTATCGCTGCCGGAAACTACGAATTCAAAGGGAATACGCTGGCTTTAAAAATTGTCAGTCCAAGAGATCCGGCTTCTGGCCAGGCAACAGGAAAAAGACAACATGGCACTGTCAAATAGGAATCGGAATTATACCAAAATTTATCTTTCAGAATATGAAGTACCAGACATTTCTTGTAATTTTCACAATCGTTACTGGAATATCGTTACATAGCCAGGCTAATTCAATATTTGCCGAAGGTTTCACTTCTAAAGATTCAACTGAAGCAGAAAAAAGTAAAAAAATTGTAAAGTTACATATTCGCCCCAGTTTGGGATTAACCTTTGGTGATTCGAATAGCGAAGGCGAAAGAATAAGCAACCTGCAATGGCTTGCAACTGTAAATTCTGATTTCACCTATATAAGTAAAGGATTTGACTTAAGCTCTACCTTGTTTATGCAATATGGGCAAAGCAAAGCCGAAGGACAAGATCCGGTAAAATTACAAGATGCATTTGTTTTATCGGTTACTCCGTCAATCCCGCTTATAAAACTGCCACCAATCAGATTGTTTCTGGAAACAACCGCTGAAACAAATCTGGGAAAGGGCTTCATTGATGAAAATCCAACCAGTTTTCTTGATCCATTGTTCCTCTACCAAACTCTTTTTATTGGTCAAAAGCATTATTCGTTTCAGAAGGAAGACAAAACAACCTGGGAATTGACCTACGGTGCCGGATACGCCTTTCAGCAGACACTGAATAAAAATTTCGGAATTGAACGCGATTTAACTGGTAATAATTCGAGTTTTGAATCAGGCTTTAGCGGCATTATAGAGTTCAATATCAACTCGCAAATTACAGAAACCCTGAATTTTGTCTTAAATGCCAAAGCAATTGCACTTTCGAGAGAAAACTTTTTTCAGGATTTTGATGAAAGCCGAAGGTCAATACTTGTTCGTTCAGGCTTGTTCTATAACCACTTTGGACTGGAATACAACTATCATCAGGTACACGATCTCAACTTATCTGAAAAAGCACTGGTCGATCAATCGATTATGCTTACGGTAAGCTTCTGAAATACAGATATCAATTGAATTTACAAATTTTAAAATATCTTAGCTATGAAAGCAAATAACAGATTTTCAATCATTTTGATGTTCTTTTTTGCCGCGTTTCTGGTTAACGCACAGGAACCACAAAAATCTGAAGTCACGCCTGTGAATTCAGGAACAAAGGCACAGGATCACAATTCAACAAGAAGTAACAAAACGGCAAGTTCAGCGGCACCTGATCTTAATCAACAATTGGAAGAAAAAAGTATTCAGAACACCAAACCTGAAGCTGATCCTTCAGCAAAATCGAAAAAAGGTTATGAGTATTATCAAACAAAATCGGATCTGAATTCTGCAAAATCAGCAAAAGCACAGGACCATAATTCGACGAGGAGCAATAAAACAGCCAGCAAAATCGATCAGGGAGGAAGTTCAGGAGAAGGTGATTTAAACAAAGGAATAGACGATAAGACCAATAAAAGTGAAGCTGCAAGAGCCAGGAAGAAATAAAACATCGTAAAAATATCAGTTAAAAAACAAAAGCCGCTAAATATCAGTGGCTTTTGTTTTTAATTACAGGTTCTGTTTACCAAAATACTAAAAGTCCTTTTGAATGGCAACAATGTTCGACTGTGCTTCTGCTGCATTTGGAGAATTGACAAGGAATGCCTGCCCCTTGTATATTCCTGGCATTGGCTTGATTTCGTTACCTGGCCTAACCGGCATTTGCCTGTCACCCGACTGCCATTTGAGGGTGCCCAGCGTGGGCTTGATTGTCAGATCGAATACTGCACGAAACGAACCTGCCGCGTTGGTTTTCACTTCAAGTACCCATTGGCTGTTGTCGGGTGCGGTCAGGAAAACGCTCACCTTTTCATTCGTCTGAGCCGGAGCGATCCGGCCAACGAGGCCAAGGAACGGATATTCTGATTTGTATTCCTTGTCCTCAGACAGTTCTATGTTCGAGTGCAATTTCGGTATTACACTTGCAAGGATTCCACCGATGTGGAACATGCGTGAACCTACGATTTGTCCTGCGGTCATTTCATTGGTATATTCACGTGGTACAAATCCGACAACACGAACATCGGCACGGCGTCTGGTCCGCATTTCCTGTTTATCAGGATATTTCTCAGCATTCTCATAGATGGAGTAATCCAACCGGGGGATGACTACCATTTCGAGCTTGCGTTCCGACAGAGCATCCATCATCATCCATTGATGCGGGAACTGAACGATGTAGCCAAACGGAACGTTTTGAAGCGATACGTATACAAGTGACTTTTCCTTGCGCGGGTTGCGAATTGCCATCTGCAGGAGCTGAGGTTCCGGAATCGATGCAGAAGCTGTAAATTCAAATACATTTTCCTGTGCCCAGTTATTGCCTCCGGTGATTTCGCCCAATTGCTGACTGGCGAATACTTTCAGACAGGTATGTTGCCCAACTACAGGCACCCAGTCAACTTTCAGATCCTGATATCCATTCCTGGCAATGGTCGCAGCGGTGACCGTTTTCAGCGGTGTCCAGTTGCCGTTGTCGCCAACACCCGGAGGTGTTATTGTATAGAACGTAACATTGACATTGGTCGCATCGACTGTTCCCTGATTGTGTATGCGAGCCGTGTATTTGTTGACAGTCAACGGCTGGGGTTTGTCGCCGTTGCCGGTTGGACGGCCATCGCTATCGGTCGGTTTATCGAAGGTTCCGTATGGCGGACGATCTATCCAGATGTCCGGCGTCTCATAATTACCGTTCCATGGTTCGATATTTAAATCAAATGCGCCATTTGGATCGTCAGCAATCCCTTGTGCCCAGGCAACCCGAATACGGCAGACCAATGGGCGGGCAACGACGTTATCATCCAGTACCGTGATCGTCAGCGCGCGCTCCGGATCGATGGCGCTTTCGCCTTCCTTCAATACGACCGGATCGTGCAGCAATGTGATGAAGCGTGTCTGCTGGTTGTTATTCATCGTGTCCATAATTACTTTAGTCACAACTGCCCCGCCCTCATTCGGCGCTGTTCCGATAGGGATATTGTCGTCGAAAACCTGGGTAGTCGTTCCCGGACGCTGGCGAACTTCAACGTAATAGAATAAACCATTCGCAACCTTGATTCGAATCAAATGGCAACGTCCGACAACCGCATTTTTTGTCAAACTATGGGCGACAACATCAATATCCTGACTAAAAGCATTCCGATCCCACTGTAAATCGACGATATCGCTTCCACTGAAGTAACCCAGCTTATCCATGTGGTAGGCTGAAAACAACGGATGGCGGTCATGGTCACCCATCAGTTCGAAACTCTGAGCGCTTGCGGCGCTCGGGTCAACCAGATCGCTGTCATAGACATCCTCGCCCATGGTTGCTGTTCCGATTGTACCCGCCTGGAATGAAGGTGCAGAGACAATATTATGAGCTGTTTCGTGAGCAAAACGGCCCCAATTAGCTGACTCCTGAATGGCAAGCAAGTTAACCTGGTGATTGGCAGTAATATTAATGTTCGTACCTGATGGAGCATCAGTATAATTGAAATTCTGATTCGACCAACCACCCCATGCACGGATGAAAGCGCCGTTCAGGAACATCACAACCGCCATCATGCCATAGTTATCGAGATTTCGGCCATCGGTTACAGCGGCCTGTGCTGCCTCTGCCATCAGCTGATCGAGCACCGACTGTTTAATATTATTGATTGTGTTGTCAAGATAATAGGCCCGATCTTTCAATAGCGTGTTCCAGCCTGTTGTTACGTCCACCTGTAAGTCGAGTGTATTATAACTCGCCTGATCATAAAAAGTGTGAACTGTTGCCCACCTGTTCACCACATCAGTGCGGGCGTTTGCCGGATTTGCCGGAACGGTGTCAGAAGGACTGACCAAAACGACCAGAACTCTCAATGTGCCCGTTGAAGGCAAATCACCCGACTGAAGATTTTGTGCACCCTCAAAATAAGAAGGCGGCCCATCATCGCCGCTGTCTGGCAACGGGTATGGCTTTGCTTTAAAGTTGTTGGCGCTGGTGCCGGTATTGCCGGCTGTGGTCACCGAAATTGGTCCGTCGTGTGCATCGAGGCTGGCAATTACTTTCAGGGATGTGCTTGTGGCACGAATCACACGTGCCGGTTGTCCGCCAACCATCACAGAATTGCCATCCAGAGTGGCAGCAAAACTGCTTCCTGTAATATTAATCACACTACCTGGAAAGGTAAGAAGCGGATCGACCTGAGTGATTTTTGGACCAGTAGCAACCGGCGAGTGGCCGCCCAGCCATTCCAGTAGTTTTTTGATAAGGCTATTCAATGCTGTGGCCAATGATTTAAAAAACTTTAAAATTGATTTCATTATAACCTCCTTTTTTAAATGATTTAACGAAGGGCCTTTAACGAAATTTTGGAGATTTCTCAATAAAAAAACCCTCCGCCTGACTATAAAAAATTCACATGTAAAGTTTCACGATAATTGTATTGATTTCTGGTTTTTATCATCCCTCTTTGATTAGCGCAACAAATCATATCAAGCTGAATCAGATGAATTTAGTGCATATAAAGTTAATGCATATCTTGTTAAAAGTCAAGATATGAGATCAATTTCCAGGGCAGGATTGTTGAAAAACAGTCGAACCCATAATCAGTAAAGACGTTATACCATCAGGCCAGTTTAGTGCAAGCCAACCCTATATGTTGTTTGGGTGAATATCATCCTCAATGAATGAATTAGTGAATAGGCTTTCTTCAGGTCAGCACATTCGTAAAAGATTTCGCAACAACCTGTAACTTAAATCTGTTAAATAGCTTAAAATAGTTCAACTAAAAAAATATTGGATATGAAAACAGAATATTTGAATATTATCCTCCTTACTTTTAGCTCTTTACTTTTTTTTACTTTCATCATCTTTATCTGGATAAAATATGGAGTTCGTCAGTCCCTCTCCGAAAGTTATTATGTTCTTGGCAAGAACAGGAACTATATTTTTACGTTATTTTGGTGGTTCTTCATGATACCAGTAATGATTGTATCATCAACTCCGCTTATTTTCTTTGCAGGCTCAGGAATATGTTTTGTAGGCGCTGCTCCTTCATTTCGTGAACGTCTGGAAGGTAAAGTTCATGTTATTTCCGCTGTTCTGGGAATTGTTTTAAGTATGCTTTCCTTAGCCGTTGATTTCCATTATTGGATTTCAGTTATCGTTTTTTCAATAATCACTCTGCTTGTCGTTTTCCTTAAAATCAGGAACAGAACCTGGTGGATAGAAATTACTGCGGTTATTGTTCTGTTAAGTTCATTATATTTTATTAAGGTATTTTAGAATTGAGTAATAGCCTCTTTTATCCATTTTTTATTCCCTCTTTCAAAAACAAAAACCGCTTAACTGTCAGTCAGTTAAGCGGTTTTAAAGTACCCGAAGCCGGAATCGAACCGGCACGATATTGCTATCACTGGATTTTGAGTCCAGCGCGTCTACCAATTCCGCCATTCGGGCTTGTTTGTAAACCGGCTGCAAAAATAATGGAAAATTCGTTTGAACAAAGCATTTCATAAAATATTTTACCTTTTTCATTTCACACCCATTTTAAAACATAAGTTTTAGGGTTTCTTAAGCAAATTTCAAATTTTTTATACCTTTAGCCGAATTCTAAAAATCGCGGCGAAACGCGCAGAACTTATGGATTTGACCGACGAGAAAGAACTTTATCTAAGGCTAAAAGAAGGAGATGAGCGTGCTTTTAATGCTCTGTTTCAAAAGTATTATTCTTCGATGTGCCATTTTGCCCGTCAGTTTCTGAACGACAGCGAAATGGCCGAAGAAACCGTTCAGGATATGTTTGTGCGTATTTGGGAAAAACGCGAATCCTTGAACATTGAAAGCTCCGTTAAACATTATTTCTTCCGCTCAGTCCGCAACCATTGCCTAAACCAGATACAGCATCAAAAAATCAGAAAGCAATATGCCAGTATGGTGAAAGAATCCGCGCATCAGGATATTGATCCGGATCAATATTACGTGGAAGTGGACCTGCTGAAACGGATTGAAAAAAGCATCGATTCGCTGCCGGTTAAAAGGCAGGAAATTTTCAGGCTCAGCCGCGAGCAAGGACTGAAGTACAAAGAAATTGCCGAAGAGTTAAAGATTTCAGTAAAAACAGTGGAAGCACAAATGGGTTTGGCATTGAAACACTTACGCGAAGATTTAAAGGAATTCAGCAATCATTTAATAACCCTGTTTCTGTTTTTGAAAAAATCGGGCACCTGCAATAAGGGTTAAACCTGTACTTTAATGTCTTTAGGCAATATGAAACCAAATCACAACATAGAAGACGAAAAATGGGCATTACTTGCCATGTCGATATACGACGATGACATGAAATTGACTGCCGGAGAAAAGAATAAGATAGCAGAAGAATTGCTTACTGAAAAAAATGAAAAGGAAGAGCTTCTCCGGATAGTTGAAAAGGTTGATTTATACTTTGATCTGAAAAAATACCCTGCAGAAAAAGCGTTGGAAAAAGTTCAAAATAAGATTCGGGAAAATTCAAAAAGAAAATCAGGCAAACTCAGAAAATTAATTGCAAATCCGTTTATGCGTGTGGCTGCCGCAATTATAGTGGCTGCTTTGCTTTCAATTGCCGGATACGAAATGGTCGCAAACAAAGCTGCATCCGTCAGAATACTTGAAGTTTCATCCGTCGATCAGGTTGTAAAGTCATTTAAATTGCCCGACGGAACACTCGTGAGCCTCAACAGCAACACAAAATTGAAATATCCTAAAAGATTCGGGAAAGACACCCGTGAAGTGACCATTGAAGGAGAAGCCTTTTTTGAAGTAAAACAGAATATACACAAACCATTTATCATTCATGCCGGAAATGCACAGATTAAAGTGCTTGGTACCAGTTTTAATGTAAGTGCATACCCCCGTGCAAAATTAGTAGAAGTGATTGTTGAAACTGGCAAAGTGCAGGTTTTAAACAATTTAACAAAAACAAATCAAATTAGTAAACTGATCCTGAATCCGGGCGAAAAGGGAACCTTGGTGTATTCGAGCAATGCATTGCTGAAAACCACCAATCAGGATCCCAATTTTATGGCCTGGAAAACTCACAACCTGATTTTCAGGGCGACTTCGCTAAGCGAAGTAATTGGCAATCTTGAAAAAGTTTACAAAGTAAACATCCGTTTAGACGATCCTAAGCTAAACGGCCTTCTGCTCACTGCCCATTTCAACGACTACCCACTCGAATTTATCCTGAAGGTAATCGAAACCACTTTCCAAATGGAAACACAAAAGATTGACGGGCAGTATATTTTAAAGGCAAAATCTTAAATATCCGAAATTTGAAATGCCATGAAAACAAATAAAATAGTAACTCACATTATACTTTACGTATTATGTTTATTAATTTCCGCGGCTCCGCTTTCAACATTTGGTCAGAAACCGGCAAAAAAGCAAAGCACCCGGCAAAATACCAAACAGGAACAAAAAGACGATCAGACACCCAATGTACTTGATCAGAATATCAGCATTTATGCTGAAAATGAATCACTTTCAAACGTAATCGAGCGTATTTGCAAATACCTTAACCTCGATTATTCCTACAATTCGAAACTGATTGAAGGCAAAAACATCAATCTGAACGTTTCGAACAAACCAATTAAATACGTGCTTGACCAATTGATGAAGGATTTTTACCTTCTGTTTGAGATTGAAGACAATATACTGGTTATCAGAGATTACGTTCCGATGGACAAAAGTCTCGATTACGACAAGAAAATCAGAAATTACAGCGACCAGACCGGTTTCATTTTCGATAACCCCAAGAGGAAGTCAATCACTATTAATTTTAAATCTTCAAGCAACCTGATTATCATCCCGGTTGCAATAAACAATTCGGATACGCTTAATTTTATTCTGGATACAGGTGTCCGATATCCGATTATTACCGAACTGCCGTTTGTTAACAAACTGAACCTGAATTTCCTGCAACCCATCAATGTAAAAGGATTGGGAGAAGGTGAGCAATTAACAGCTTACCGGTCGGGCAACAACGTGATCAATATCAATGGATTGGTAGCTTACGATCAGGAAATTCAAATGATAATCAGCGAAGATTTTCAGATTTCGCATATTCTCGGAATTCCGGTACATGGGTTGATCGGTTTTAACCTTTTCAAGGATTACGTGGTGAAAATTGATTACACTGATCATAAAATCACTTTGATAAAACCAGAATTCTATACATACAAAGAAAAAGACAAAGACATTGTGCTGCCTTTGAGTTTTGAACAAAATAAACCATTTGTAAGAACCAGCATCGTAACCGACAAGAACGAAGATGTTCCGGTAAAGCTGCTTGTTGACACCGGTGCCAGCGATGCACTTTGGTTATCAACCAATTCAGATAACCGTATTTCGCTTCCAGAAAATCATATTGAAACATTCCTGGGACGCGGCCTTAGCGGCGATTTGTTTGGCAAAAAAGGCCGGATCGGAGCCATTTGGGTTGGGCCACTGGTACTTTATGAGCCAATTGTCGCTTTCCCTGACAATGAACTGGTTGATCAGCTAATTGGTAAAAACGACAGAAACGGAACCCTGGGTGCCGAAATCCTACGCCGTTTTTATGTTACCATGGATTATCCGAATAAAAGGCTCATCCTCAGACCAAACAGCGACCTAAAAGATCAGTTCAATTACAATATGAGTGGTTTGGAAGTTACCAACCCAATGCCGGGAGCACCTATCTTCCTGATTAGCAACATACGGACAAATTCGCCAGCGTATTATGCCGGACTTCAGGAAAACGACCAGATTATTGCAATTAATAATAGCAATCATAAATCATTAAGTTTAAATGATATAAATTTGCTGTTTCAAAGTCAGGAAGAAAGAAGAATAAAAATGACTGTCCTCAGAAATGGAGAACAGGTAAAAACAGAATTTTTCCTGAAAAAAATGTTCTAATATGAAACGAACATGCCACTGAAGTTATCCTGCGGACTTATTCTGATTGTTTTCCTTTTGTCGTTGAAGGTTACCTTCGGGCAAAGGGAAAACAATTCCGCATTGGATAAAAGAGTGACCATTGAAGCTAAGAATGAAACCCTTGCTTCGGTTTTCGATAAAATTTCGCAAAAAACACAGATCTATTTTTCGTACGATGCTTCATTGATTGATGCAGAAAGGAAAATTGACGCTTCCCTTTCTGACAAAACCATCAAAGAAATTCTCGACCTGCTGCTCAATTCAAAATTTATTTACCGAGTACTCGACGATCAGGTTATTATCACCAAACCTGAAGACGAAAAAGTAAAAAAAAAAGAGCTTGAGCTGGCCGTTGATAAACCAATCATCATCAACTTCCGGGGAAAAATAATCGACCGGGAGGAAAAAGACCTGTTACCCTATACAAGTATTTCTGTAGTTGGAAGGAACATCGGCACAATCTCCAATATTGATGGTGAATTTGAACTGAAAATACCAGGAACAATGACAGGCGATACCGTTGTAATATCCTGTTTGGGTTACAGACAATACCACATACCTGTAAAACAAATCACGGATGAACCGGCCACCATTTTTCTTCAGCCCACCTCCTTTCCTATCAAGGAAATAAAAGTGACAGTCATCAACCCACAAGACATCCTCGGCCGGATACTATCCAAAATATCGCTCAACTATCCTCGCAATCCGGAGATTATGACTGCATTTTACCGCGAAGTGCTGAAACAGGACAACGATTATATTGACGTTGCCGAAGCCATTCTGGAAATAAGAAAATCATCTTACGAAAATTCTTTTGCCGAGGACAAAGTGAAATATTTAAAAGGCCGAAAAAGCCTGAATGTAAAACCATTTAAGTTCGTCGATTTCAAGATTCAGGGAGGTCCGTATTACATTACCAAGCTGGATGTGTTAAAAACACTCGACTCGTTTCTCGATCCTGAATTCCGCGAATTTTACAAATATTCGCTCGATCAGATTGTTGAACTCAACGACCGCGATACCTATGTCATCCGGTTCAAGCCTAAAGAGAAAGTTGACTACCCTTGTTATCAGGGGAAATTGTATGTTGATATGTCGTCGTTTGCACTTGTACATGCCGAATTTGAACTGAGCCGTTCGGGACTGAAGTTTGCGCACGAATCGCTGATCAGGAAAAAACCCAAAGATTTTTATGTACGGCCCGTACAGGTTAATTATCAGGTAAGTTACAGGCGAGCCGATGGCAAATGGCATTTAAACAACGCACTGGCCTCTATCAATTTTCGGGTCAAGAGCAAAAAAGACAAAATCAACTCTATATTTCACAGTACTTCCGAATTACTCATTACCGATTTTAAAGCCGATGACGGAACACATTTCAAACGCAACGAATTGTTTAGTTCAAAGGATATTTTTACTGAAATTATAACCGACTATGATGAAGCTTTCTGGGGAGATTACAATACCATAAAACCTTCGGAAGCTTTGCGCAGCGCACTTAAAAAATACTATCTGGAAAATGATTCCTTATTTCAACCCAACGAAAAGGGAAATAACGCCCTGATCAAATAAAAACACTGAATATGAAAACTTTAATCCTTCTGGCATTTTTAGTAATCTGCGGTTTTGGGGTCGATGCACAAAACGTAAGCCCAATCAGCCACATCAGCAAGCAAGTAACCGAATATTTCAGTCAATTTTCTATGGAAAAAGTATTTCTCACAACCGATAAAGAATATTACAAACCCGGCGAAACCATTTGGTTCCGAGCATTGGTTACTGATGGGAAGGTTCAGTTGCCGGCAACCAGTCAGGATTTCATTGTAAAACTGTACAATAAAAAAGGCGAACAGGTAGCTTTTCAATTGCAGAAACTTACAGATGGCTCAACCTCGGGAAGTATGGAAATACCGGCAAATTTATCCCGCGGCCAATATTTTCTGGTAGCCTACAGCTTGTCGCAGGTAAATGCTGAACAAGTCTTCTGTACTGAGCTGATTATCGATCCGGCGTACAGCGACCAGTGGATTGTTTCAGCCATCGCCCGCGACAGTATTTCAACTTCAGGACAGAAAAACGAACTTTTTGTGCTGCTGCAGAATCTGTCGGGTGAAGGAGAGAAAAACACGGCATTTCGCTATCAAATCATGAATGGCACCGAAATAATCGAAAAAGGAAAATTAAAAACTGATGATGCCGGAAAAGCGGTAGTTCCGTTTACTTTGCCTGCAAAATCGAACGGAGAACCTTTTATATGCGAATTCGCCGACTCAAAAAATGAATTTATAAAAACAGTATTCCTGCCTTCGAACCTCGATCCGCTTACCATCAGTTTTTATCCTGAAGGAGGTTCAATTGCAGCAGGATCGCCAGTGAAAATCGGATTTACGGCCTTTAATAAATGGGGAATACCTGTGGATTTGGAAGGATCGGTTGTGAATCAGGACGGGAAACAAGTTGCAATCGTAAAAACATTCACAAAAGGTCTTGGTCTTTTTGCAGCCGCAAATGACGGAAATCAAAAATTGAAACTTATCATTTCAGGAAAAACTGGTAAGAACCAAACCTTTGAACTACCTGATCCAAACACTTCGGGTCTTGCTTTTTCGATTGCCAAAACCGATCCTGATTTCATTTCGGCCAATCTGGCTTTTGCTGATAAACAAAAACATACCATTTCGCTGACAGCAACTGATGAAAATAAACTGAACTGGGCAGCCGATATGGATATCAATGGGTTGGGACGAATAAAGATCCCAACGGAAGAACTGCCGCAAGGCATTAATTTGTTGTCGGTTTTTGCAAACGACGAAAAATTACTGGCCTCACGATTGGTATTTACCGATAAAAAACAAAACCTGAAAGTGGACATTCAGCCCGAAAAAAACACGCTGAAACAGGGCGAAAGTATGAAAGTTAAAATCAGGCTAACGGATGAAAAAAATGAGCCAATAAGCGGAATTGTAAGTGTTTCGATTGCCGATGGATATAGAAAAGCCAGTACCGCTGCTAAAATTGAGAAATATCTGGTGGCCGGACCTGAACTGGAAACGCCGTTCGACCTGATTTCGGCAGCATTCGAAGGGCAAAAAACCAATCCTTCACTGTTTGATGTTTTTTTAATTGCAAACCGGCAAAAGAATTTCAACTGGCAAAAAATAATGCAATTCAAACCTGAAGATGCAACAAATGAAAACATAGTGAGCAAAGGTATTTCGGGAATTGTGACTGATAAAAACGGCAACAAAATAAGCAAGGCCAAAGTTAGCTTGGTGAATAACAATAATATGCAGTTACATACTACCGCTACAAACCAGGATGGCCGGTTTTCGTTGCCTAACCTTGATGGGGCCAAAATGGACGACTTTTCGGCAAAAGCAACCGACCCTGAAGGAAAACGTGAGCTTAAAATCGACTTCAACAAGAACCTTGAAGATCAAATTTCTGAATATATTGCCAGATTAGGAAAGAAAAGTTCACTGTCGCACAATGCCATTTCAGCAGATGCCAATTATATCAGGAACAACCCCGATTTGTTTGTGAGGGAGCCTAAAATTACAAAACCAAATAACATTGCCATCGAGGGCCAGCAAAAAATGCTGAGTACCGCCACAAGCATCATGGACGTGATAAAAACTATAAAACCATACAAGTTAGTGAACAATCAGATCGTATTTTATGGCAGCGAGAACTCAATAAATTATCAGGGAGGCGCACTAATTGTATTGGACGGACAGCAAATGGGGACCGATGCTTCAATTATCAGCAATATTTCGCCTCTTGATGTTGACCGAATCAATGTTTCAACCAATCCGATGGATATTCAGCGCTACACGGGGCTCAACTCGGTAGGCATCGTTGAAATATTTCTGAAAAGAGGCCCAAAACTGCCCGCTTCAGATAATGAAAAAGCCTCAACTGGAAGCAATAACAAAGATTCAAACATATTTCAGGCAGAACCAGCCAATGCCCGGCGTGATTTCAGAACAACACTGCAATGGATTCCGGAACTTGTAATTGACGAAACTGGCGAGGCTGAAATATCAGTCGCTGCCGGAAAAGTGGTATCTGATTTTGTGATCGAAGTACAGGGAATAAGCGGAAATAGAAGGATAGGCAGCGGCAGTAGAAAATTTTCAGTGAGCAAATAATTTGTTAAAACACTGCCAGTTAATTATTTTTTCATAATCAGTCCCGCCAAATCTGCCAGTTTGATCGAATTCATAACCAGATCGCCAAAAATCGGGTATCCATTGTATTTGTAGAAATCAGACTTTTCATCCGGGGTTCTTTCAGGATAATACAAAGTCATAAATTGAATGGCAGTTGGCGGCAGTGAACGATCCCAGTATTCGGGGTTAAAACGCATCATCTGTCCGCCATTTTCATTGGTTTTATCGTCCAACTCAGGATGGACATTCAGTACAAAAAATTCATCGTGGCCCGAAAAGGCTGGTGCGTTCAATTCTTCCTCTGTCAATTTTGCAATTTCCTCTTTCAAATAGGGCAATAAATGAACCTCGATGAGGCTGTAGTAGGCTAATTTCATATTGGCTACTTCACGCACAGTAACCGGAATCCAGAATGGAGGCCGGTCCGGGTTAAAAACAATGAGGTTTCCACCGCCATAGAGTCTGACTCCCGGAACAATATCCCTTACAAGAGGAAACACACGAAACAGATCGTTCAGATCGGCAGCCGCTTTATCCATTGATTTTTCGAGCGATTCCGGATCTTTGGTATTATCCCATCCGGGGAAGTTTGGATTGGTTCCATGTCCGGTTTCGGTGTTGTTGATATCGAAACTCC
This sequence comes from Chitinophaga pinensis, assembly GCA_945897845.1. Lineage (GTDB taxonomy): Bacteria > Bacteroidota > Bacteroidia > Bacteroidales > Prolixibacteraceae > Aquipluma. The sequence goes on from CAMDGL010000019.1 coordinate 19,483, forward strand.
AATGTGGAGGCTCAACCGTCCTTTGTCCTCCTTCCTTATAAAACAGCCGAAAGTCGAAATTTAGCTCACCCCTTCGGCCATAATTGCCGGGTTGCAATTTGTACTTGTCGTTCCAGTAACCGGTAAAATACACCCAAAGATCAAATCCTTTGGGATTGGTCATTACCGGAGCATTCTGAATGAACCACTCAGCAACGTGTTTTACATTCCGGTGGAGTTCATCGGCCACGTTCATCGAGTATTGATTCAGTATTACTTTGCCTGGTTTTTCAGGAAGATATTCTGCTGACTTTTGAGCCAGGGCCGAATATGATATGATGAAAATCAGAGCAACGAATGCCAATTTTTTTGCCATAATGATGAATCGTTTAAAATTGATTTTTTGTAATTCTCATTCAAGAAAAGTTCAATATTTAATTTTTATAGAGTCAACTGTTATTTTTTCAACCGACTGAAAAATTTCCATTCCGGTAGTTACCGATTCGGGGCATTTTTCCATTTTACTGAGAAAAGCATTTCCTGCCTCGTCATAAGCTTTTACACGCTTCACAAGCGCATCGAGTTGTGGTTTCGATTCTTTAGCCTTTACCAGAAAAGCAGCAGCATCAGTTTCTAATACCGATGAAAGCGCCCCGGTAAGCTCCGATAATTCAGTTAAAGCATTCTGGTAATCTGTAACCGAAATGCTTTTGAAGTTTTTGGCACATTCTCCAAGATTCTTAAGCCCTGCACCCAATGCCGAAAAATCGGTTGATTTTACGGTCAAATCTTTTGTTTTATCGCATCCGCAATCTGAGGGTTCATAAGGCAATCCAACCTGTTTTGGAGGAACAACCGGAGGCTCAGGATCACCGATAACTTCGTCATCAGCTATTGGCTCATCGGTTGGCGGTTCAGTGGGTTTTGGCTGCTCTCCGGGTGTAGGTTCCGGTTTGGGAGTTGGTTCTTTCGGTGGTTTCGGATCGGATGGTTTTGGCGTTTGATCTGATTTTGGTTGTTCTTTTGACTGAGGCTTTTCGGTGTTACCCTTACAGACATTCAGGCGTTTCGTGAAGCGATCAAAATTCCTCATTGCTTGTTCATAATTATCTATCAAGCCTTTCATTTCATCATCATGTTTTAGGATTTCGCCCATATTGTCAGCAAATTTTTTTGCTGCTTTCTGGACTTCATCAATAGCAAAAACGGCGCTCAAAGACTTGCCACAAAGATCGCCTACTGCTTCGCCAAACTGGGTTTCAACAATTTTCTCAAACGAATCTCCTGCCACAGTTTTCCCAATGTTATCTTTCATTTCTTCCGGATTGCTGCTGGCAATAACTTCTGATAAAGCAGCACCTTTATCGGCAATTTCAGCCGCAACATCTATGACCTTAGTTGGCGATTTTCCGTTTGCAATAATGGTAAGGGCAGTTTTTGAAAGTAGCTCGCTTGTCGAACTCACCAATTCGTCACGTGCTTTTTCAAATTCTGGTGAACCGGCCACCTTTTGCAATTTATTGGTGGCATCCACCAGGATTTCCAGGGCAGATTTCTTCATTCTTTCGAGTGTGGCAATCGTTTCGTCGTCGCAGTTCACCACTTCAACTTCCACTGCCGGTCCCGTTTCGGTGCCACATTTTGTTTTAGCCTGCACAGTGGTTTTCCCAGTTGTAATTCCCTGAAGTGTAACTTCGCTGCCAACACCAACGGCGGATAAAACACCCGGATTTGCTGGTTCAAACCTAACCAGTTCGGTGGCATTTTCCGGTTGTCCTTTGACCGGAACTGTTAAAATGTCTGATTTTTTCTTTCCGTCAATATCAAACAACGCGATTTGAGGAATTGCCTCACCATTGTTGTATGATTCGATACTGACACACGAAGCTTCCATTGAAGTTTG
>CAMDGL010000020.1 GCA_945897845.1 Chitinophaga pinensis
AATGCTGATGTTTGAATGGTATTTTGTGATGATTCCGAGTGCATCGTCCAACTCTTTTTTGCCGGTCATGCCTGTCGAAAGTATGATCGGAATTTTGGTTTCGGCCATCGCTTCCAGCAATGGAAGGTTAGTCACGTCGCGTGAAGCAACTTTCAGCCGGTCGGGTGTAAAAAGCCGCAACATCGACAAACAACCTTTTGCACAAAGGGTTTCAACAAATTCGAGCCCTTTTGATTTGGCATACCTGAACACTTCAAAATGCTGTTCGTCATTTAGTTCCAGAAACGCACGGTGTTCACCGTAGGTTTTTCCGAAGGAATTGGGATTTTCATAAGGCCGGTGCATTTCTGATGCCGAAAGTTCCTCTTTCAAATCACGGCGGGTCATTTTCACCGCATTCATGGGCCTCAGCTTCTGGCCGAACAGCTTGTCAATCACCGGTTCGGTTACCACATCGATCAGCTTTTTGGCAATTTCAACTTCGCCATTGTGGTTCTGTCCGATTTCACCAATGATATAGGTTGATTCTGCCATCTCAAGTATTTACGATTGTTTTATTTACAATTTACAATTTGGTGTTTTGCAAACACTGCTAATTCCATGGTAATGTTGTGTCTTATTTTTGATTTTTTTCAATCTCCTTTTTCATGGCTTCCAGCGCTTCCGGGTGGTTATCGAGCCATTTGACGATTTCACGAATGGCAAAATTAGGGTTTTCCTTGCTAATTGCAGCAAATATTTTTTGCTGAATTTCAAAATCTTCAGGAGTATCCAGCGTCATCCGGATATCGGAGCGCATAAAAACGATGGGATCAGCCGGAATAAACCTAACATTGAACAGTGTTGGATTACCATAAATGAAATTGGTGACATGTTCATGGTACAACTTTTCGGAGGTCAATTGTTTTGCTTTTTCAAGTGCATCAAGTCTGACGGCTTCAGCCCAAAACCCAAAGTGGGTGAGAATTGAAGGTTTATCGCCCGCCAGTTGAAACCCGAGATAATCGGCATCGGAGTGTTCAAATTCGTTGATTAACAAATTCAGTCCGGCCAAATCAAGAAATGGGTTATCGGCACAAACCCGGATGATTTTGCTGAATCCAAACTGTTGAGCTGCCTGAATAAATCGGTCGAGCACATCGTTTTCCGAACCTCTGAAAACCGGCACATCGTGTTTTTCTGCCAACTCAGAAAGTCGGTCATCCGATGGATTTACGGTAGTAGCCAGCACCACCGGAACGCCGGTTTTCTTAGCTTTTTCGAGCAATAGATCCAAAATGGTCTGCTTCTGAAAAAATGGCTGGATTACTTTCTCCGGCATTCGGGTGGAGCCGGTTCGTGCTTGTATGATGATTCCTAAGTAGTTCATTTCAAATTTATTAAATCAGATTCTTGTTTATCCTTTTTGCGTCATCAGGCAACCATTCTTAGTTCTTTATATGGTGGATAATTAATTCCTTTTCAGGCGTTGAAAAGGTACATGGATAGCTTTTCATCCCTTTTGTAATTTTCAGGCCTTTTCGCCGGTACCGTGAAGATATTATCCTGTTCATCGCTTCTGACGGGAAAACATTATTCAACAAATTGATTGCAAATCTCTTCAAAGGGTGAATGTGATCGCGTTTTGGATTGGCTAATAGCCCTTCAATTAGCGTTCTGGCAAAATCGAGCTCTATTTTTTGTTTTGAGATTAGTTGATTAATTACCAGGTTTTTGAAGCCATTAAATTCTTCCTCGTATTCTTTTGAAGATTGTAAAACATTTAAAGGGATTGTGGTGTACCTTGCAGAACCGGTAATCATTTCACGGGCGCCATAAAATACAGGAAGGGTAATGTTCTTTCCTTCTATCAACGAATAGAAATTAAAATAAGCTTCTGCTAAAAACAGGTTTTTAAAAATCAGTTTATCGCCGTCAAAACATCTCAAATACATTTCCCTGAAGGTTGATGTCCGAATAACTGAATATAACAATGAAGCATACAGGTTTCTGAATTCAATAAGCCTTTCTGAAGGATATTCCTGATTAATATCCTTTTCAAAATTTCTAATGTAAGCAGGGGTAAAAATGATTTTCTTCTTTATATTTTCAAAACAAACAGAATGCCCCTGGCCTGAATTATAGTCAGGGTGCCTTTCCAGAAAATGGATGACCTTTTCAATTCCCTGCGGTACAATAAAATCATCGTCGGCACAATAGACCACGTACTTTGTATTAATGTATTCAAGGATATTCTTTATTTTCCGAAGAAATTGCTCATTGGGGAAATGATAATAATTTAACCACGGAAACTCATCCAAATACGGAAATGAAATTTTAGATGAATCAGTAACCAATATTTTAACATTTACTTTTTCATAATAATGCAGCAAACGCCGAAGATGGTTTGGTCTGTTGTGGGCAGGAATAACGATTGTGACTGATTCAAGTTCCATAAAATGTATGCGCTTGGATTACTTACTTTTTATTCGTAAAACTTTAACAAAATTATTTATCATGGAGGTTATTTCGTCAGAAATGTTTAAAAAATAACCCATACCAATGAATGCGATACTACTGACAGCGACACGAAAAATCAGGTCAAGCATAAAATGACTCATTACCGGTACCATCTTCCCAAGGAGAAAGGCAACCAATCCGATCCCGGCACATTTTAAATGGGTGATCCGGTACGGAAACAGTTTAAAACTTTGCCTGAGATAAAAAACCCTTAACATGGAAGCGAAAGATACTGAAAGAAGCGATCCGAGGGCCGCGCCAGCCATCCCCATTATAGGAATGAATATTTTGTAAAAAATGATTACCAGCAATACCACTACCGCTGTGGAATAAGTCTGAATTTTGAATTTATGCGAAGTGCTGATAATCTGAACACTTGATCCGGTTGAGGCGACAATCAGGCTTGACAATGAAATCAGTATAATGATCCATTCAGTACCAATATATCGTGCCCCAAGAAGTTGTATGATGTTATCGAGATTAGTGACCAGTAATACGAAAAGCAACAGGCTGAAAAACATTTGGTTGATGCTGCTTTTGTAATAAATGTCGTCAATGGTTTTCAGGTCGTTGTTTTTCCACGAATTGGCAATTATGGTTGATGAGATCTTTCCGAGGGCAACACTGGGGATCAGCACAACTGTTCCAAAATAGAAGATGATGGAATAAACGCCGGTTGTTGACAAATCGGTATAGGCATTCAGCATGATGGTATCCACCTGTTTGAGGGCAACGCTACTGACGCCTCCGATAATTCCAAACAACGAAATACTGATCATTTCTTTCCGCAGGGAAGGCTTTATAAAATCAAGTTTTGGCTCAATGTTGAATTGCCCGCGATAAATGAGTAGCCCGGTCAGATATACAGCAGGCAGGCTTAAAAATCCGACATAGCCGAAAACAAATTCCGGAAAATCGATCCATTTCAGGAAGTAAGCACCAAGCAAAAACAGGATTCCGACGCGATAAACAAAATCGTTCAAAATGGTTCCGGTTGTCGCATCGAGCAGCATTTTATTGTAAGTGTCGAGCATCACGGCATACATCCGAAAGAATATGAGAGGAATGAGGTACCAGATATACTCAAGTAAAAGTGATGATTTCCCCTGGTAATTGGCAACAATGTGTGGCTTCAGAATGAAAAACGTAATCAGCGAAATGATAAATCCTGCCAGTCCTACAACCAGGGTGAGAAACAGAAATCCGTTGTGCTTATTGGCATTGTCCCGAAAATAGGGAAAAAGTCGCTCAATAACTCTTGTGAAACCCAGTGTTGAAAACTGGGAATAAATTCCTGAAACGGCTACAAGTACAGCGGTCAGACCTATTTGTTCAGTCGTCAGCAGTTGAATCGAAATTACCGTAACCAGAAATCCAATGGCAACCCCAAGGTATGAGTAGATTGACCCCTTGATTGTTTGCCTTTTAATTACGCCCATTTATTTTTAGTTATTGACTTAAAAAGGTTTATTTTTGCTTCGCACGAAAATACGAATTTAAAATTTACCCTTGTAAAGAATTATGGATACAAAAAACCTACTTCGCAAATCAGGACCGGTTGTCCTGGCCGTTTTTCTGTTCCTGGTAATCAGCGTAATATATTTTTCACCTGTTTTGGAAGGGAAAAAGCTGCAAAGCTCTGACGGAACCCAGTTTAAGGGAATGTCAAAGGAAATAGTTGATTACCGCGAGGCTACCGGAAAAGAAGCGCTTTGGTCGAACAACATGTTCTCCGGAATGCCGGCTTACCTCACTTCGACCTTGTATCCGGGCGAATTATTTGCAAAGGTGCAACGGGCCATCACTGCCATTTCGCAACCAGTGATGATTCTTACCTTTAGTTTTTTGTTTTTCTTCATACTCTGCCTTTTGCTCGATATTGGTGTCTGGACGGCTTTTGCGGCCAGTCTGGCTTATGGTTTTATGACTTTCACTTTTGTGGTGATGGTGACCGGCCATCTGACCAAAGCACACGGCTTAACTTATATATCGCTTGTTGTTGCCGGGATTTTGGTCGCCTTTAAAAAGGATAAAATCGGTGGAAGCCTGATTGCTGCACTGGGCCTAACCTGGATGTTGAGCGCCAACCATCTGCAAATGACTTATTATGTGGCCATTTTGGTACTGATCCTTGGAATTACTTATCTTGTATTCGCCATCAAAGAAAAAACCTTGCCCGATTTTGCTAAAACGGCCGTTCTGTTGCTTGTTGCTGTGATTTTTGCTGTCGGAGCCAACTTTTCGCGTTTATATACGACTTACGAATACGGTAAATATTCGATGCGCAGCCAGTCTGAATTAAGCTTGAACGACGAGAACAAGACCAGCGGACTCGATCAAAACTACATACTTGATTACAGTTACGATTTGGGTGAAGCTTTGACCGCTTTCATTCCCCGTTTCAAAGGCGGCGGCATGAGCGAATCGTTGAGCACAAGTTCAGAAACTTACAAATTTCTGGCCGAATCGCAGGGTGCAGGTCCTGCAAAAAAAATGGTTGAAGGTGGAATGCCAATGTACTGGGGAAGTCAGCCCATTTCGGGTGCGCCCTTCTACTTTGGGGCGGTATTGTGCTTCTTGTTTGTGCTTGGCTTATTTGTGGTGAAAGGCAAAGACAAATGGTGGCTTTTGGCGGTATTCGTCATCTCGTTTCTTTTATCGCTTGGCAAAAATTTCTCTATTCTGACCAATCTCATGCTCGACTATTTCCCCGGATACAACAAATTCAGGGATGTTAAAAATATCATTGTAATTCAGCAATTTGCCATGGCTTTGCTTGGTGTACTGGCAATTAAAGAAGTTTATCAGCGCAAAATAAGCGATGCTGAATTTATGAATGGGCTGAAATATTCCTTTGGAATTACCGGTGGCCTTGCCCTGATTTTTGCCGTTTTGCCCGGTATTGCAGGTAGTTTCTCTGGAAGTACAGATGCTCAGTACTTGCAGGCAGGATATCCGCAGCAATTTATCGATGCTTTGATGTCCGACCGTGAAAGCGCATTGCGCACAGATGCTTTCCGCACTCTTTTATTTGTAGCGTTGGCCGCTGCAGGTTTGTGGGCGTACTGGAACAAAAAAATTAAAGCCCAATATGCCATTGTTTTATGGGTTGCACTCATCATGATCGATATGTGGCCGGTAAACAAAAAATATTTCAACAACGGACATTTCACGTCTAAAAAGGAAGTGGCTGCTCCTTTCAAGGAGGCAACAGTTGACAAAGAAATCAAGAAAGACAAAGACTTGTATTACCGCGTGCTGAACCTTCAAAATCCGTTTAACGATGCGCGCACTTCGTACTTTCATAAATCGCTGGGTGGATATCACGGAGCCAAGATGAAACGCTACAATGAATTGATTTCATATGGTATTACTCCTGAGATGCAAACCCTTATTGCCGGGTTCAAACAACCAGAGCGGATTGATTCGGTGATGAACACTCTGCCGGTAATCAACATGCTGAATACCAAATATTACATTTATGACCCAAACAGTCCGCCGCTAACTAATACGCACGCGTTGGGCAATGTATGGTTTGTGAAAGAGGTAAAAATGGTTGACAATGCCGATCAGGAAGTGACTTCGTTAAAAAACTTTGACCCAAAATCGACAGCCATTGTGAACAAACGCTTCGAAAATAAATTGGACGGATTCAAAACGGCTTCAGGAGAAGGAGAAATTAAACTTACTGATTACAAACCCAATTACCTGAAATACGAAGCGACTGTGATTGGTGGCTCGCAACTGGCAGTTTTCTCAGAAATTTATTATCCAAAAGGTTGGATTAGCCTGATTGATGGAAAAGAAGTAGAACATGTTCAGGCAAATTTCGTTTTACGTGCAATGGTTATTCCGGCAGGTAAACATCAGATTGAGTTCAGGTTTGAACCACAATCCTATTTCGTTGGAAATAAAGTTTCTTTGGCAAGTTCTATCTTGCTACTTTTGGCGATGGGTGGTTACCTCATTTATGTTTTCAAATTTAAAAATAAAGAATAATGGCTGTTAAAGCGCATCAAAAGCTTAAAAAACGAATTTTCAGATCGTATCTGACCTCAACCATCAGCATATCAATGATTTTATTCCTGATTGGCATTTTGGGTCTGGTATTACTGAATGCTGAAAGACTTGCCAAATATGTGCGCGAAAACATTGGCTTTACACTGGTACTAAACGAAGAGGTAAAAGAGACGGAAATCGACGGTTTGATGAAAGCATTGTCAGCAACCGATTTTGTGAAATCTGTTGAATACATCGACAAGGAAACTGCCGCTGAAAGATTAAAAATTGAGCTGGGTGAAGATTTTATGGGTTTCCTCGGATACAACCCATTGTTGTCGTCGGTAGATGTTAAATTACTGGCCGATTATGCCAATCCTGAAAAACTGGTTGTGCTGGAGAAGAAATTTATGGAATACCCGCAAGTGAAGGAGGTCCTGTTTCAGCGCGACATGGTCAATATAATCAACGAGAACGTGAAGAAAATTGGGATCGTTCTGGTTTTTTTCTCCGGATTACTGTTGTTTATTTTTTCGGCACTCATCAACAATACCATCCGTATTTCGATTTATTCGCAGCGGTTTATCATCAATACCATGTTGCTGGTTGGCGCCACCAACAGGTTTATCAGGAATCCGTTTGTAAAAAGAAGTGTTATTTACGGAATTGCCGGTGCGTTGGCCGCCAATATTCTTTTATTTATCCTGATGTATATTTATGCGCAGGAGTTAAAAGGCATCGTTGACGTGGAAGATTATAAAATATTTGGAATGGTGTTCGTGGCCGATTTGCTGCTTGGTGTGCTCATTTCATGGAGCTCTACCTACTTTGCAGTCAATAAATTTCTCCGCCTTAAATTTGATGAATTGTTTTATTAGTGAACTTGGATCTGGAAACTTGGAATTTGGAACTTTTCTATAACTTTACGCAAAATTTGGAACGAATATGGAAAGAAAATATTTTGAAAACATGGAAGGCTTTGCACTGGGCAAGGAAAACCTGAAATTACTGGTTATCGGATTTGTTATCATCGTCGTTGGTTTTATTCTTATGACTGGCGGAAAAGCAAGCAATCCATCGGTTTTTAATCCTGAAATATTTAGTTTCCGAAGAATAACACTTGCACCAATGGTGGTGCTTTTTGGTTTTATGTTCGAGATTTATGCCATCATGAAAAAACCAAAATCAGGAAAATAATACAAAATACACCTCGCTTTATTCCTGATTCTTTGCAGATTTTCTGTTTGAATCACTATCTTTGCCGCCTGAAATTTTGACCGGTTTCAACTTTACAAATCACTTATTTTAAAGCGTTTCAGGATGGAAAGTTCCATTGAAGGTTATGATTTTCAAAAAGGGGAGGTTCTTCTTTTTGACAAACAATTGGATTGGACTTCCTTCGATCTTGTACGAAAGCTGCGTAATATATTGTACAAGGTAACTGGTGTAAAAAAAATTAAAGTCGGTCATGCCGGGACGCTCGACCCCAAAGCAACCGGATTGATGATCATTTGCACCGGAAAAGAAACCAAAAATATTGATTCATATCAGGCAAAAGAAAAGGAATATTTAGCCACCATAAAATTAGGTGCAACCACTCCTTCTTTTGATCTTGAATCTGCTGAAGATGCCACCTTCCCAACTGGTCACATCACTTTGGAACTCGTTGAAAAAACCCTGGCTGGTTTTATTGGCGAAAATGATCAGGTTCCACCTTTGTTCAGCGCCGTCAAAGTAGAAGGCAAACGTGCCTATTTACATGCGCGTGCAGGCAGCGACATGGTTCTTCAGGCAAAAAAAATTACCATTTACGAACTCGAAGTTCTTAACTTTTCCAAAGAGGAAATCGTATTACGAATTGTATGCAGTAAAGGCACCTACGTTCGTTCATTGGCGCGCGATTTGGGAATTGCACTTGAAAGCGGGGCATATCTGATTGGTTTATGTCGTACCCGTATCGGAGAACTGAAACTGGAAAACGCATGGAGTCTTGAAAAATTTCTGGAAAAAATCAATGAGAACGTAACCAATTGAGATATGAGCCGTAAGAGGCTGTTCTGTGAAGTAGCTATTTAATAAATAAACAAATATATTAGCATGAAATTATCAAAGTTCAAATACGATTTACCTGAAGAATTAATTGCGTTGCATCCTGCTCCGAACAGGGATGAGTCGAAATTGCTCGTTTTGCATCGCGCTACCGGAAAAATCGAACACCGGATTTTTAAAGATATCGTTGAATTTTTTGGAGACAAAGATGTTCTGATTTTCAACGACACAAAAGTATTCCCTGCCCGCCTTTATGGTAACAAAGAAAAAACCGGCGCCGAAATCGAAGTTTTTCTGCTTCGTGAACTGAACCGCGAACAACGTTTGTGGGACGTTCTGGTTGATCCGGCACGCAAAATACGTATTGGTAACAAATTGTATTTTGGTGAAGACGATTTACTGGTAGCCGAAGTAATCGACAATACCACTTCGCGCGGGCGTACATTGCGCTTTTTATTCGATGGCCCGTACGATGAATTTAAGAAAACGCTATACGGACTGGGCGAAACGCCGCTTCCAAAATTCATCAAACGTTCTGTTCAACCTGAAGACAAGGATCGTTACCAAACCATTTTTGCCAAACACGAAGGCGCTGTTGCCGCGCCAACTGCAGGCCTGCACTTCAGCCGTGAACTGATGAAACGACTGGAAATTTCAGGCGTAAACTTCAGCTATATTACTTTACATGTTGGCCTTGGAAACTTCCGCAGCGTGGATGTAGAAGATTTAACCAAACACAAAATGGATTCGGAACAAATCTGGATACCTGAAGAAGCCTGCAATATTGTAAATGCAGCAAAAGAGGCGCGCAAAAATATTTGTGCCGTTGGAACAACCGTAATGCGTGCTGTCGAAAGTTCTGTTTCAACCCAGGGTCAGTTAAAACCTTTTGAAGGTTGGACCAACAAATTTATTTTCCCTCCATATGAGTTTAGTGTGGCCAACCGCATGATTACCAACTTTCACCTGCCACTTTCGACATTGCTGATGATGGCTGCGGGATTTGCAGGGTACGACAATTTGATGAAAGCGTACAAGGAAGCGATTAAAGAACAATACCGCTTCGGAACTTACGGAGACGCAATGTTGATCATGTAATTGGCGTTTCTCCTGAAACAAAAATCCCCGTCACATCGAGAGTGGCGGGGATTTTTGTTTCCTGAAATTTTTGTTCTTCGGTTATTGGGTTGCATGAAAAATCAGCAATGGGGTTTGGGTATGTAAAACCAGGTTTCGGGCGATGCTGGGATTAAACAGCATGGTCAACACATTTCTCCGGTGTGTGGTCAGGGCAAGTACATCGATTTTATTTTCCTGAATAAAACGGTCTATTGCTTCTGGAAGGTTCTGGTCGTGGATTAGCCGGCACTCAAAATCAGCATCCGGATATTTTTCACACAAAGCTTCTTTCAATCCTTCGAGCCGGGCCTCCCCAAGTTCGAGCTTATTTCCCTGGTCAATATGCAAACAAATTACTTTGGTTCTGAAAGGAGCCATTAACTTCAGCAACCGGTCAACGGCAATAAAATCGCTCGGTTCAAAATTCGTAGCGTACACAATCTTGTGAAAATTCTGCAGCCAGTTATCCGGCGTAGTTTCAGGAATGGTTAGCACTGGCACTTTTGAATTGAAAATTACCCCGGCAGTAGTCGATCCGATGATATCGCCCGTTTTGGCATCACCACCGCGAATGCCCATAACGACCAACTTGGGTGGATGAATTTTAATGTACGAAAGAATATCATCTTCGGCTTCACCAATTTTTACAATGTATTCGGGCTTAGCTTTTTTCCACCGCCGATAATCAATTAATGATGTCAACCTATTCAGAAAAACTTCAAATTTCTTGTTGGTTTCTTTTTCCGTCATTTCGTAATTCAGAAAAAGAGCTGAATCATATACAATCACATCCGAATATGGAATGGTTAAAAACTCAGGTTGCGGACACGAATGGTACAAAACCATTTTTGATTCCAGCTTTTCTGCTATGTCAAAGCCTACCAGGGCCGCTTTCAACGAATAATCAGAAAAATCGACTGGTATCAATACATAATTCTCCCGTTTGATCTTATCGCTGATCACTTTTCCCAACATCCTGTCAAGGATTGGGAAAGCCAGTCGGGCATCTTTCTCGTAAATGCGGATACGAACCCCTGTATCCATCGCATTTTGCAGAAAATCAACATTTTCAAGGGAACAGTCAATATCTTCCAACTCCAAAAGTGAACGCAGTATTTCAGCTTTGGAATAAGGTAAAGTAGCGAGGGTAATCAGATTTTCTTCCATGGTTACTTATTTTTAGTGGAATTCGGTTTTCAATTACTTGTTCGCATTCAGAGCGATATTGGTTACCAAAAGAGTGTGTTATTTTAAATGATTTTCAACATCATAATATTTCGAATGGAAGTAAAAAAAAGGGATTTTACCGCCAAAACGATAAAATCCCTCTAATGAAATATATGATTGTCCATTTGCATACCTAACCAGCATTTTTGCGAAAGTCAGTTGTGGTCATTTATTGTCATTCTGTTGTAATTTTCTGGCAACTTAATGACTACCAAATAACAATTGAATGACTTTTATGACATTGAACAATACGGAGACCAACCCGGCGAGGCTTATACCACTCCCTGAGCAATCATTGCATCCGCAACTTTAATGAAACCGCCAATGTTAGCGCCTTTTACATAGTTGATGTGACCATCTTTTTCGGTTCCGTATTTTACACAAGTTTCGTGAATGTTGATCATGATCTGGTGCAGTTTTGCATCCACTTCTTCACTCGACCATGGCAAACGCATTGAGTTTTGCGTCATTTCCAATCCTGAAGTTGATACACCACCTGCATTTGCTGCTTTGCCTGGTCCGTATAGGATTTTGGCCGCAAGAAATACTTCGACAGCTTCGGGAGTCGATGGCATGTTGGCTCCTTCTGAAACTGCAAAACAACCATTTGCAACCAATACTTTGGCATCGTCTTCGTTGATTTCGTTTTGAGTGGCGCATGGGAAAGCCGCGTCACATTTGATTCCCCAAGGAGTTTGTCCTTCGAAATATTCAACTTTGTACTTGTCAGCATATTCTTTGATGCGTCCGCGACGGATATTTTTCAATTCAAGCACATAAGCCAGTTTTTCGGTATCGAAACCTTCTGGATCGTAAACAAACCCGGTGGAGTCAGACATTGTAACAACTTTTGCACCCATCTGAATCAATTTTTCAACGGCATATTGCGACACATTACCCGATCCGGAAACCAATGCAATTTTTCCTTTTAAATCCTGACCGCGGGTTTTCAACATTTGGTCGGCAAAGTAAACGGCGCCATAACCAGTTGCTTCAGGGCGGATCAAACTTCCACCCCATTCGATTGCTTTACCGGTCAGTACACCGGTAAACTCATTCCTGATACGTTTGTATTGTCCGAATAAATAGCCAATCTCGCGGCCGCCAACACCAATATCACCTGCAGGTACGTCGGTATCGGAACCGATAAAACGTTGCAGCTCGGTCATAAAACTTTGGCAGAAACGCATCACTTCGTTGTCTGATTTTCCTTTTGGATCGAAATCAGAACCACCTTTTCCTCCGCCCATCGGCAGTGTTGTCAGGCTGTTTTTGAATACCTGTTCGAAAGCAAGGAATTTCAGGATGCCTAAGTTTACCGTTGGGTGAAAGCGAAGTCCTCCTTTGTACGGCCCGATTGCACTGTTCATCTGGATGCGGTATCCTCGGTTGATCTGTATCTGGCCACTGTCGTCAACCCACGGAACACGGAACATCATCACCCTTTCAGGTTCAACCATGCGGTCAAGTACTTTGGCATACTTGTATTTTGGATTCTCTTCGATGAATGGCATCAGCGATTCGACCACTTCTTTTACTGCCTGATGGAACTCAGTTTCGCCCGGATTTTTGGCAATTACTTTTGCCATAAACTCGTTTACTTTTACGTCTAAAATGTTAGCCATAGTTGATTTTCTTTTTATGAATAATTTTAAGGATTGCACATTGCACTGAAAGACGATTTCTCTTTCGCAGCCTAAAAATAATATCCATAACTGGAGGTTCAATCATCGCTGACTGCAATTACGTGTTTTACGTAAGGAGGGATTTCTTAAATCTCGATGATGTTGTTTTTAATGGCATATTTCACCATGTCAACCGTGCTTTTCAGGTTGAGTTTCTGCATGATGTGGTTTTTGTGCGACTCGACCGTGCGCACGCTGATGAAAAACCGGTCGGCAATTTCCTGGTTAGTGTAACTTTCGCCCCATAATTTAAGGATTTCAATCTGGCGGGTACTCAAATTGCCAATGTCGGTATTCTGGCTCAATTCATCTGCTTTCAGGTTCGAAATGTAGCGGTTCAGTAAAATATGTGTAATCGATTTGCTGTAATAATCGTGTCCGTTCCGGAGGGTATAAACTGCTTCGAGCAGGTCGTTCCGGTCCGAATCTTTTCCAAGAAATCCCTTTGCTCCGGCTTTGATGGTCTTGAGGACAATGTCTTCGCTGTCAATGACCGATACAATCAGTATTTTCATCTTCGGATTGCTGATATTCAACTGAATGATCAGGTTTAAGTTTCTTACCGAAATGTCGTGCATGTTCAAAATTAACACATGAACCTGAATTACTTTTAGTTTATCGGCCAGCATATTGCGGTCATCGCAGGCCAATACCACCCTGAAGTCAGAAATGCCGGACAATAATCCAGATAGTCCATCGAGTACAAGTTTGTGTTCATCAAAAATTGCAATATCAATCATAGCTTAAATCATAATAGTCGAAGTTTTTAATCTTCCATCCATCAATATCGTCAAAGGTTTTTTAAACTGAACGTGTTTGAAATACCTGGTTTCATGCACTACTTTCTGACTGTTCAGCATTTCCCAACTCACGAAATCGTTTGGCGACGAATGCTGAACCGAGAAGTAGCCAATGTTCATGGAGGTAACATTGTGGAAAAAGTGCGATCCCAGCGATGAATCGAGCGGATAATTTTCAAGGCTCACCTCAACAATCACTTTCGCGTTCGAAATCTGCGACCAGTTTACCGGAATGCCCACAAAACGGTCACGGCTTCCCCACCTTCCGGGGCCGATCAACACATATTTCCGGTCGTTTTCAACCATCATTTTATTCAGCTTTTCTATCTCTTCGGCCATTTCGATGGTTTTCAGCTTGCTGAATTTTTCATTGTCAACAAAAATGACATCCCTGATTTCCTTGATTTCACCATTTCCAACACTCGATTTGGTGAACAAAACCATTTGCGACCGGTCCAGCTTGTCAAGTTCGATGTTCTGTTTGATCTGGTCGCCGATCAGCGGTTTGATTTGCAGCAGATAAAAAGTTGGCAGGCCATTTTTTGACCTGTCGAGATCGACGGCGTATTCTATTTCGACAGGCGAACCGAATGCCTCGTTGAGCGTGCTGAGCAAAATGCTGATGGTTTCGGCAAGCGGAATATAGCCGTAATTCAGTATGTCGGCAAAGTTGACAATCCGCGGCCCGTAAGCGCTCAATCCCGGCTCAATGCGATCGTTATCAGGAATATAAACCGAAGCACAATGCGTCAGTGTTCCGTGTTTTTCGGCTTCGCTGATGTCTAAAAGTTTGAGTGCAGCCAGTTCTCCGTTCTTCAGGAAATCAAATTCTGTTTCGCGGCAATCGAGCGCGTAAAACTGAACCTGCGAACTGTTTAGTAAATCTTTGATGCTGTAAATGGAAACCTGCGGGTATTTGGGCGAAAAACGGAACGATTTCCAGCCATCGACCACATACGTTCCCAAACCAACTGCAGCGACTGCAAAACCTTCCTCCGGCTTCATGTTAGCCACCGGATAATAATTGTACGACTGGGCTACTCCGCTAATGTGCGGATAGTAGTAATCGCCGTATTGATTGCCAACCAGTTCCTGAAGTATGACAGCCATTTTTTCCTCTTCAATTTTATGATGGATGACCGAGAAATAATTTCGTGCCTTTTCTGAAAATGTGGAAACAAAAACCAGTTTAATGGCGGTCGAAAGCCGTTCGAGTAACTGTCGTTTATTCGTTTTGCTGTTGGGAACAATGTAGGTGTCGAATACTCCGGCAAATGGTTGTGTAATAGAATCTTCAGAAGAACTCGACGAACGCACCGCAATGGGTTTGTCGATCTGCGTAGTAAAAACTTTCAGCTTTTTCAGGAGCGAAATTGACAAATGTGCCTCAACAAACAGTGTTCTCAACTCGGTGTACGAAATATCCGGATCGATGATTTTGTCGAAAAGTTTGTTCTTCTGAATGAAATGCTGAAATTCATTCGATCCGATTATGACGGTTATGGGCGCAAGAATATTAATTTGATTGGTTAACGTCGGGAATTCGAGGTTGTAAATCAGCGTATTGATAAATGCCAGGCCACGGCCTTTTCCACCAAGCGAACCTCCTGAAAAGGAAACAATGTTTTTTTCATCAAGTACAGAAGTTTCATCGAAAGAAAGAATTTTGCCCTTCTTCTTTTCTTCCCTGTATTGTTTGATGGTATCCAGAAAAAACTGCCTCGTCTCGTCCATGTCTTTAAATACGCTGATAGACACCGGATTGAGTGTTTTTGCCAGTTGAATTTCGCCGCGGGCCATCAGCCACAGCGAAAACTGGTTTTCGGAAGCGTGCAGGTACAACGTTTCGTCGGGAACTTCCTGAAGCAAGGTTTCGAACTCGCGCAACGATTTTGCTACCCCAACCTTATTCCCTTCCTTGTCGCGGAAAACAAAATTACCAAAACCCAGATAGCTGGTCAGGTATTGTTTCAGGTCGTTCAGTAAAGTTTCCGAATTTTTGTTGATAAACGTAACTCCGAGCTCGTTGGCAATTTTTTCGTTTCTGTTTTCCGACGATTGTAAAATGATCGGCAGCTTTGAAATGTGCGACTTAACGTATCTGATAAATTTTACACCCGCATTTTTGTCCAGTTTACCTACCCTGTCGAACTCAACATCCGAAATCACACAAAGCAAAAAGTCTTTGTATTTATTGAAAATAGCGGTAGCTTCTTCATAATTGCGGGCGTGCAGTATTTTTGGTCTCGAACGCATTTTGCATATCTTATCGAGTTCGTTTTTTTCAACTTCAGGCAACAATTGCTGCACCTGACCAAAAACGATGTCGTACAATATCTGCAGGTATTTTGAATAGTAAAGCGGCGAATCTTCAATGAGTAAAATAACCCTGACAAGGCCGATTTTCGTGTCGTTCTCAACATTCACCTTGTCTTCGGTCGATTTTACGATGGCAAACAGGATCAGCGAATCGCCGTTCCATACAAAAAGTTTATCGACTGACCGGATGGTGGGAACCAGCTCTTCAAAATATCTGATATCGCTTTTGTTGTTCAGCAACAAATAAATGGGCAGCGATTCATTTCTGGCTCTGATTTGTTCGCTCAAATGTACAGGTGCTTCACGATCCATGCCGGCCATCAGGATAACCAAATCGAAATGAGTAGTTTCCATCAACATCAGTGCTTCCTCATCCGAAGAAACCCCGGTAATACGCGGAACCGAAAAAAGGCTGTACTGGTAGGCTTCGCCCATGAATTTTTCAAAAAAGGAGTCTTCGCTTTCGAGGGTAAAAGCATCGTACAAAGTGGCCACAAATAAAATATGTTTGACCTTGTACTTCATCATGTCGAGATAAATGTACTTGTCGATCGACTGCTGGTTGAAGTACAACTGGAGCGGTTTCTTGTTCTTTATAAGTGAATTGCGGAACTCTTCCGGCGGATGAATTACCTGGCTTGGGACGCCTTTACGGTGTATAATTTCACGACCTTTGTAATTATTGAGGTAGCCGCTGATCAGTTTTCCGATGTTAATCAGTAAATTACGCTCTTCATGAAGGAACAACTTTTCATCTTCGCGGTGTACTTTTTTCAGGTAAAAAATTTCGATCGTTCCTTTTTTATTGTCGATGCTTATAAAATTCTCTTGCTGCATCCATTCTGTTTCCTTGAAGTTTTCGCTGGTGTACGATTTGCCTTCGAAGCTGATGCGGGCGACCGCGTATTTAGGATATTGCCACGATTTGGGAAGCAAATGACATATTTCCTGCAAGGTTTCCTCAACCGGCTTGCCCTCTTCAATGATCAGTGATGTCAGGTTAATGGCTTTTAGTTCCTTTAAACGTTCCGTATTTTCGCGTTGCAGCTTATTAAAAACATCGCGGGTAGCCGAGCCAGCAATCAGGTTCGAAAGGTTTATCAGCATGTTTCGCTCTTCGTTCAGGAATGGGCCTTCGTCGGCATCGGGGAATTGCTTCAGGTAATAAATTTCAATTGTTCCCTTTTCCTTTCCCGGAGCTTCGAAGCTTTGAATAATTTTCCAGGGGGTTTCCTTAAATCCAGCACTTAAAAAAATCTTTTTGTTGTAGTTAATCCGGGCAACCGTTTCTTCGGGATATTGAAACGATTCAGGCAAAATGGAGCAAATGACCTGAAGTGACTCTTTCAGTGATTTACCGTTTTGCAGTATTTCTGATGTTTGGTTGATTCCCCTGATTTCCTTTAGCCGTTCGGTATTTCTGATCAGCAATTCCTGCAAAGCTTTCTTCGAAGCCGTTCCAGAAATCAGTGCCGAAAGATTATCGATCAGGCTCCGTTCTTCGGTTAAAAAAGGACCTTCTCCGGCCTCGGGAAATTTCTTCAGGTAATAGATCTGAATGGCGCCTTTGCTGGCATCTGGTGCATCAAATGTTTGCTCTAATTTCCAAGGGGTTTCCCTGAAGTTGGGACTGGTAAAATTTCGTTCGCCGTATTTAATCCGTGCTACCGTGTGCCCCGGATATTGCATGGCTTCAGGTAGAAATGAACATACTTCCTGCAACAACTCGTTGAGCGACGTGCTTTTCTTCAGGATTTCGGTAGTGCGGTTGATGCTTTTAAGCTCTTTTTGCCGTTCACCCATGTCGATCGAAAGCTTTTCGAGCTGAAATTTTGAAATAATTCCAACCAGCAAGGGCACAATAATATTTAATGACCATTCGCTTTCGATAATTGCAGTTCCCGGCACAGGATTGTTTTTCGGCGAAGAAAAAAACAGTTCGACAGATCCACTTTTATTATCGGGCGAATGAAAGTAATGTTTTAAGGCTGAAGTTGTTTCATTAAAATTTTTGCTCCGGAACTCTTTCCCATCGAATGAAATACGCACAAAAACCGTATTTTTGGCAACTGTGGTTTCCGAAATGGCATCGCAAACCAATAGCAGTGACTGGTCAAGCTCTTTACCTTTGTCGAGTATTCCGATAATTCTGTTTGTAGGTTCTCCCTGAACAAACAGCCCGGTTCCATTTACAATAGTATCTTCTGTTTCTGAAGTATCTGAAATTTTTTCCATGGGTTCCAATTTATCACACTTCCAAACTGTACGATGCTTTTTTGAAATTTGTGTCAAGGTAAAAGTACGAAAGCAAAAGTACAAAGGCAAAAGTGAAAAATTGCAGGATGAATGGATTTAAGCCATCAGTTCAACAGGAGATATTCGCTTCCTGCAAAACCTCTGCGCAATGATTTTCTTGTCCGGCATTGCTTCCAAAGCGCTGGATCAATTCCTCATAACCATTTAAATAAGCGTTGAAATTGACTCCATCGACACACAACGATTTTCCGTCGGAACAGATACTCACCCGAAATATGCTGTTCAGCCCACCTTCATCGGTTTTTCCTGAAAACAGAACAGCCTGCATCGGAACGTTGTATTTTCGTGTTAGTGAATTGGTTTCCTTAATTGTCTTCGCTGATCCAAAAGCAAAAACCTGGTTAATTTTACTTTCGGCATTTAATGCGCGGGCAGCATGGCAGATTAAACCTTTTTCACCCCAACTGCCGTCTTCGGTTAGAATAATCACTTCGTCGGAAATTGCGCGTATTTCATTCTCAAGTAAAATACCTTCTTTTGAAGGTGCCGGCAAAACCGCAATTACCCTGTTTCCTGAAGTTCGGAGCGAACTTAAAATTGGAAGCATGGCAATAATGCCCAATCCACGACCAACGCACAAAACGGTTCCGAAATTCCCGGTTTCAACCGGAATCCCAAACGGTCCGTCAATACAGAACAGGCTGTTTCCTTCATTCATATTAGCCAATTTTTGAGTACCAACATCGGTAGCATAAACAAAAACCGTAATGGTTTCCCGTTCAGTATTCACTTTTGATACGGTTACCGGAATCCTCAGCCCGCTTTCTTCAATCCTTAAAATAACATATTGCCCCGGTTTTATCTCTTTTATTGCTCCCGAAGCCTTGATTTCGAATTTCACCACGCTTTCAGAGACGCTTCTTTTTGCTACTATTTTGCTCATTAAATGTAGGTTTTATAAAGGTTTTGAAGATAGATTATATCACCCTTAGAAAAAAAACCTAAGTCCGAATTACGTAAAACCACTACGTGAAAAACGGAACACCGAATAAATAATGGTGTGTTTTCACGACACCCATAAACCCAAGATATTATCCGGACTCTTTCCTGGATGTCCAAAATAGCCGATTGTATTTTTTGTTATCTTCCGCAACCCATTTATCTAACGAACTGACCAATGAACTGGAGCGTTTTTCTTCTTATTCAACTGTTTCTATTCGGTTCATTTATCGAATCAACCTCAGCAGAACAACTTGTCATTTCTGAGTTCTTTGCAGATCAGCCAAGTCCCGGGGCAAAAAATGTGATGGGAAGTCTGGTTCAGGCGCCTGTTTTCAGCAAAGCGGGTGGCTATTATTCCGAAGTTTTTAATGTATCGCTCCAAAATCCCGATCCTGATGTGAGAATTTATTATACCACCAATGGTGTCAGGCCAACCGCGGCCAATGGTATTTTATACCGCGATCCGCTGCTGATTAAAACAACCACTCCTTTGAGTGCAGTGGCAACTAAAAATGGGACTGAATTTAGCGAGGTTGTTTCGCACACCTACTTTTTCACCGACAGTATCCTGAAACAACCGGCCAATCCGCAAGGTTATCCGGAAAAGTGGGGAACCTACGATGCCATATCCGGTACTGCCATCGCTGATTACGAAATGGATCCGGAGGTTTGCAACAATCCGGTTAATAAAGCACAGTTCTCCGGTGCATTTCAGTCCATTCCAAGCATTTCGATTGTTACCGACCCTGACAATATTTTCTCGCACAGCACTGATCCGGAAAAAGGCGGCATTTATATTTACACCTGTTCAACCGGAAAAGGAATCGGCGAAGGATGGGAACGGCCTGCCTCAGTTGAATATTTCGACCCGAAAAATCAAACCAGGTTTCAGGTAAACTGCGGCCTTCAGCTGCATGGCGGCGCAAGTCGTCTTCCGGAAAAGTCGCCCAAACATTCGTTTAAACTTAATTTCAGGAGCGAATACGGCGCTAAAAAACTTAATTTTCCGGTTTTTGAGGAAATAGATGCAACCACGGAATTTAATTCATTGGTGCTGAGGGCCAGCTTTGGCTATACATGGATACACTGGGCGCCAGATCAACGCAAAAAGGCCCAATACATTACCGATCCATGGGCAAAAGATTCACAACTGGCGATGGGGTATCCTTCGGCTCAT
The DNA here is from genome assembly GCA_945897845.1 of Chitinophaga pinensis. Classification (GTDB taxonomy): domain Bacteria; phylum Bacteroidota; class Bacteroidia; order Bacteroidales; family Prolixibacteraceae; genus Aquipluma. The sequence continues at coordinate 20,133 of CAMDGL010000020.1, forward strand.
AATAAATTTGTACATCTTTTCCTGAACGGTTTATATTGGGGCATGTACAATGTTTGCGAAAGGGCAGACAAAGACTTTATGAATTCGTACCTAAAAGGCCCGAAGGAAGATTTTGATGTGATAAAAGATTATGCGGAAATAATTGACGGCGACCTTATTGTCTGGAACAGCATGATGGCCATGGCAAACAAAGGACTTCAGGATTTGGCTTCGTACCAGAAAATTCAGGGGAACAATCCGGATGGAACGCCAAATTCTTCGTATGCAGCCTATCTGGACGTAGAAAATCTGATTGACTATATGTTACTGAATTTCTACGCTGGAAATACTGACTGGGACCACCACAACTGGGTAGCCGCACGAAACAAAACCAAGCCGGGAAAAGGCTTCAGTTTTTTTAGCTGGGATGCCGAAAACATCTTTACCGGCAATACCACCGACGTTACCAACGAAAACAATGCAAACTGTCCCAGCCGTTTGTTTACGAAACTAAGGGACAATGCTGAGTTTCGGATTTTACTTGCCGATCATATTCAGCGATTGTTTTTTGGAGACGGAGTGCTGACACCCGATCCGGTTATTGAACGTTATATGCGACGGGCAAACGAAGTGGAAAAAGCGCTCTTGTGCGAATCGGCCCGCTGGGGCGACTACCGCAGGGACGTTCACCCGCGCGATACCGATAATGAATTGTACACGCGGGATAAAAACTGGATCATTGAACGCGACAGGCTGCTGAAATCTTTCTTTCCTGAAAGAACCAATCTGGTTGTAAATCAATTGCGAACTGCTGGTATGTTTCCATCGCTCGATGCACCTGTTTTCAGCAATGAAGGCGGATTGTACAATGAAGAAGTTGAACTGACGATGACTTCACATTCAGGAATTATTTATTATACGATGAACAATGCTGATCCCCGGGCAGTTGGGGGTGAAATTGCCACCACCGGCGTTCATTCCTACAAGTCGCCACTCAAAATAAGGGGAAATGGAACTGTTAAAGCGCGGGTTAAAGATGGAACCCGCTGGTCGGCGCTTAC
>CAMDGL010000021.1 GCA_945897845.1 Chitinophaga pinensis
TGTAACAAACTGATTGATTGTTTCTTTACCAAATTGTTAAGCACATTGGAAAAAGTGGTTCCAATTCAAAATACCTTTTATCTTTGCAATCGAATTTTAAAAAAGTAATCAATTAAAATACAATCATGAAAGTAACAGTTGTTGGTGCCGGAAATGTTGGAGCTACCTGTGCGCAGATCGTAGCCGAAAAAAACATTGTACAAGAAGTAGTTTTACTTGATATTAAAGAAGGATTGTCGGAAGGCAAGTCATTGGACTTGTGGCAAACTGCCCCCATTAATTTCTACGACACCCGTTTGGTTGGTGCTACCAACGACTATTCAAAATCTGCTGATTCGGATGTTGTTGTTATCACTTCAGGCGTTCCGCGCAAACCGGGAATGAGCCGCGACGATTTGATTTCAATCAATGCCGGTATCGTAAAAAGCGTTACCGAAAACGTGATCAAATATTCACCAAATGCCATTATTATCATTGTTTCCAACCCATTGGACGTAATGACGTACGTTGCTTATGCGGTTGCAAAAACATCGAAAAATAAAGTGATGGGCATGGCCGGAATCCTCGACACTGCCCGTTACCGTGCTTTTCTTGCCGAAGCTTTGGATATTTCGCCTCGCGACATTCAGGCTTTGTTAATGGGCGGACACGGCGACACCATGGTTCCACTACCCCGCTACACCACCGTTGCAGGTATTCCTGTTACTGAAATGATTGACAAAGAAACCCTTGACAAAATCATCGACCGTACCAAAAAAGGTGGCGGCGAACTGGTTAACCTGATGGGAACTTCGGCCTGGTATGCTCCGGGTTCGGCTGCTGCACAAATGGTTGAAGCAATTGTGATGGATCAGAAACGTATTTTCCCATGTTGTGTAAAAATGGAAGGCGAATTTGGCTTAAACGATGTTTTTGTTGGCGTTCCGGTTAAACTGGGCAAAAACGGAGTGGAAAAAATCGTTGAAGTTAAACTGACCGCTGACGAACAGGCTTTATTGGTTGAATCGGCAGCTTCAGTGAAAGAAATCATGGACGTGGTTGACGGAATGAATATTCTTTAGTCTTTTTAAAACAAAACAAACAAATTTCCTATATATTTGAAGCCTCTGTAAGTTATTGCAGGGGCTTTTCTATAATTGCTTTATGATTGAAATACCGCTCCAAATAATTGAACTCGAAAAGGATAATTACCACATTCTGATTGAAGGTGAATTCAAAGACAAAACACCTTCGTACTGGATTATCGACACCGGAGCCTCTAAATCGGTACTTGATGTTAACCAGAATCAGTACTATGAAATACTGGATTCCGACAATGAATACGACTTTCAAAGTGCAGGAATCAATCAGGGAATAATGGAAACTTCGGTTGGAAAAATGTTTTTTCTGAAACTGGGAAAGTTGAAAATTAAAAACCAAAAAGTTGCACTTATCGACCTGACCCATGTAAACGAAATCTACGAAAAATACAGTAGTTTCCGGATTTCAGGACTTTTAGGAGGCGACCTCCTGATGCAATACAAATGCAGCATCGACTACAATAAAAGAACAATTCAGTTTCTGTTACCATAGTCTGCCCCACAGCAGAAAACCGGCAACACATTATTAGAAAAAAAAACATATATTTGGCGGCTGAAAAAAATATCAATGAATCTGAAGAAGTACATATCCAAACATTCCTTATTGCGCTTATGCCTGCTCATTGCAATGGTATGCGCTGCTGCTGTGTTTGATATGTACAATGCCGCCAATCAGAAATTTGCCGATATCAATACGAAAACCCCCACTCAGAATGATTTCGAAGCCGGCAAAATGTTTTTATTCAATCAGGTAAATACATTCAATTTAAAAACAGTAGCAGGCGAATACTTCATACGCTTCCGGTTTGCCTGCACCCAGGATAAATTTTTGGTAAAACATTATAATCTACGGACATTTCAACTGATGAAGGCGGAATCATCGCATTCATTTGCTACTGCAACCTGTTCGTTTCATTCACTGCCTTTTAACCGGGTAATCTATTCGAGCCCCGACGACACTCCACCGAATACCTAATTTTTTCATTACTCTTTTATCAGGAAAAATTGTGTGCGTACCCCAAAAGGTTATGCCCATTTAAAAGAGCAGCAAATTCATTTTTCCTGAATTAATTATCCCTTTTTATAATATTTATTCCAAACAATTTAAAATTTTAACAAATGCAAAACAAAGGTGCAATCAGACTTTTTGCAATTCTTATTGCTTTGATTTGTCTTTATCAGTTGATGTTTACCTTTCAGGCAAACCAAACTGAAAAAGAGGCCAGAGCTTATGCGAAAGGCGACAAACAAAAAGAACTTGCCTACCTCGATTCAATGTCGAGCGAAGTGGTTTACAATTTACTGGGAATCCGTAAATACACGTTCAAAGAAGTTAAAGAACTCCAGCTTGGTCTTGGACTCGACTTGCAGGGTGGTATGAACGTTACCCTTGAAGTTTCAGTAGTTGACCTGGTAAAATCACTGGCCAACTATAGCAAAGATTCAACATTTACAGCTGCCATCAGACTGGCAGTTGAAAAGCAAAAAGACAGTCAGGATGACTTCGTTACCAGCTTCGGAAAAGCATTCGAAGAAGTGTCGCCAAACGGCAAACTGGCTTCCATTTTCAACACCCTTGAATTAAAAGATCAGGTCAAATACAATTCTTCCAATTCGGAAGTATTGGACGTTTTGCGCAAGGAAACAAAAGTTGCCATCGACAACTCTTTCAACATCATCCGCACCAGGATCGACCGTTTCGGAGTTGCACAGCCTAACATTCAGCCGTTGCAGACAGCAGGACGTATTTTGGTAGAACTTCCAGGTGTTGACGATCCAAAACGTGTTCGTAAACTGCTGCAGGGAACTGCCAACCTCGAATTCTGGGAAACTTACGACAACAGCGAAGTTTACCCGTATCTCGCTCAGGCAAACCAGAAACTGGTCGAAATTCTTGCATTGAAATCAAACAAATCAATTCCTGTTGCCGATACAACTGCTGCCAAACCTGCTACCGATACAACTTCAAGCAGTTTGTTAAACGAATTGGAATCCAAATCGGCCACCGATACTTCCAAAGTGGATGCATCGGGCGATATGAAAAAACAATTCCCGTTGTTTTCAGTATTGTCGCCAAGCGCTACCGCGAATGGAGAATTATTCCCCGGAGCTGCTATTGGAACTTCGCACTTTAAAGATACTGCAACCGTAAATTCATACCTGAAAATGGATCAGGTAAGAGCTTTGATGCCTCGAAACCTTACTTTCAAATGGACTGCAAAAGCCATTGATAAAGAGGAAAAATTCTTCCGTTTGATCGCAATTAAAGTGACCGGACGCGATGGCCGCGCACCACTCGAAGGTGATGTGATTACCGATGCACGTCAGGATTATGCCGAAATGGGCAGCCGTCCGGAAGTGAGCATGTCGATGAACAGCGAAGGCGCCAAAATATGGGCACGTTTGACCAAGGAAAACGTTGGAAAATCTATCGCCATCGTTCTCGACGGTTATGTACGTTCTTATCCGAACGTTAATGGTGAAATCACTGGTGGTCGTTCTTCAATTACCGGAATGGAAAGTGTTGAAGAAGCATTGGACCTTGCAAACATCCTGAAATCAGGAAAAATGCCTGCACCTGCCATCATCATTGCTGAAGACGTTGTCGGACCATCATTGGGTCAGGAAGCAATCAACAGCGGTATGTGGTCGTTTGCAATCGCATTCATCCTGGTACTTGCCTATATGTTGTTCTTCTACAGCAAGAAAGCAGGTATGGCTGCCAATATTGCACTGGTAGTGAACGTGTTCTTCCTGATTGGGATTCTGGCTTCCATCGGAGCCGTTCTTACATTGCCGGGTATCGCGGGTATTGTTTTGACCCTGGGTATGGCCGTTGATGCCAACGTACTTATTTACGAACGTGTTCAGGAGGAAATCGTCGGTGGAAAATCGCTGAGGCTTGCAATTACCGATGGTTACAAAGCAGCCTACTCTGCAATTATCGACGGACAGGTCACAACATTGCTAACCGGTATCGTACTTTATTTGTTTGGTTCAGGCCCGATCAAAGGTTTTGCTACCACACTGATCATTGGTATCCTGACATCCATGTTTACTGCCATTTTCATTTCACGTTTGATTTTCGAACGTCAGCTGAGTAAAAATAAAGACATCACCTTCACTGCAAAAGTTACTTCCAGCTGGTTGAGAAATACAAAAATCAAATTCCTTGAAAACCGTAAAATGTTCTATTACATTTCAGGTGCATTGATTCTGATTTCACTCTCTTCGTTTGTGATTCGTGGCTTCCAGTCAGGTATTGATTTTAAGGGCGGACGTACTTATGTAGTTCGTTTCGACGAAAACGTTAAAGTTGCCGATGTTCAAAAAGCACTCACGCCAGCTTTCGGCAATATTTCTCCTGAAGTAAAAACCTTCGGTAATGCCAATCAGGTTCGTATTACTACCACTTATAAAATCGACGATCTGAGCGAAAATGCAGACAATCAGGTGGAAGAACAAATGTACAGCGGTTTAAAAACCGGCGGTTTTGTTGGCGAGGCATCACTTGATACCTTTATCAAACTTCACCGGATGAGTTCCCAGAAAGTGGGTCCTACCATTTCCGACGACATTAAGAAAGATGCTGCAATCTCGATCTTTTTTGCACTGCTAATTATCTTCCTTTACATACTGATCAGGTTCCGCAACTGGCAGTTCGGATTAGGTGGCATCGTTGCACTTGCACACGACACCATCATCACGTTGGGAGTATTCTCTTTATTTGCAGGCGTGCTCCCATTCTCGCTCGAAATCGACCAGGCATTTATTGCAGCCATCCTTACGGTTATCGGATATTCGATCAACGATACCGTAATTGTATATGACCGTGTGCGTGAATACCTTCACCTTTATCCGAAACGTGCACTTAAAGACAACATGGATCATGCGATGAATTCGACCCTGCGCCGTACTTTCAGCACCTCGTTGAGTACGCTGGTGGTATTAATTGCAATCTTTATGTTCGGAGGAACTTCTATTCAGGGATTCACCTTCGCACTACTTGTAGGTATTGGTGTTGGAACCTATTCATCGGTATTTGTAGCGACTCCGATTGTTTACGAAACCATCCGAAAAATAAAAAAAGCTTAAAAATATAAGTTCAAAGCTTTTAAATATTCCTGAAGCAGGGGTTTCATAAGTCAACCGACGGATGGAATTCCTGCTTCTTTTTTGTGCAAAAACCAGAATCTCAGCAATCATTCTTATACATCTGCAACCGTTGTTCTCTACAAGTTTGTATATTTGCTGAAATTTTAAAAATGGTCAACCATTTAATTTATTGTTATGGGTGGAAGTGAGATAGTACTAATCATTTTTGTGGCTTTGTTGTTTTTCGGATCGAAAGCTATTCCTGATGTTGCAAAAACTTTAGGGAAAGCCATGCGCGAATTCCAGAAAGCTACCAACGAAATAAAACGTGAGATCAATGACGCAGGAGGAAGCGTTGGTGATGATATCCGCGATATAAAGTCAACCATTCAGGGAGCACGAACCGACATTGAAGACGGTATCAAAAAACATACAAGCGAGATAAAAAGTGACATTCAGGAAATAAAAGACGATGTGCAAAAAAGCACTGATACGATCACTACTGAAGTTAAAAAAGAGACAGACAACATCACCAGTGCGATCAACGATGAAGTTAAAACCGTAAACGATTGATCAGGGTCGAAAACATAAAAAAATCGTTTGGTTCGCTTCAGGTTTTAAAAGGAATCGACCTTGAGGTTCCAGCCGGAAAACTTTATTCGATCGTTGGCCCCAGCGGTGCCGGCAAAACTACCCTTCTTCAGATCATCGGTTCGTTAAGCCAGCCCGACTCCGGAAAAGTTTTTATCAGCAATCAAAATATTTCGGTGATGAATGAGTGGCAATTGGCCGACTTCAGAAACCGCCGCATTGGATTTGTTTTTCAGTTCCACTACCTGTTACCTGAATTTTCTGCCCTCGAAAATGTTTGCATTCCTGCCTTTATCGCAAAAATCCCGAAAAAGGAGGCAGAAGAAAAAGCCCGTGAATACCTTGATTTTTTAGGTTTATCGCACCGACTTGACCATAAACCTGGAGAGCTTTCAGGAGGCGAACGCCAAAGAGTGGCAGTAGCTAGGGCGCTCATCAACAATCCATCGGTGATACTTGCCGACGAACCGTCAGGAAACCTCGACACAAAAAACCGCGAAGACCTGCACGAATTGTTTTTCACACTCCGCGACAAGTTTAAACAAACACTGGTGATTGTAACGCACGACGAAAGTTTTGCCGCACAAAGCGATGCCATTATCAGGATGAAGGATGGTTTGATTGAAAGCTAAATAAATTGAAAAAAATATCCAATACTCAATATCAAATATCCAATATCCAAAGTTACGCCCCAACCTGGAATGTGGAACCTGCAACCTGGAACTTTGAAAATATCCAATCGTTTTTAGATCAGAAATACCTTTCATTCAATCATCCTGTTTTTATTGAAACCGATCCGATACAGGTTCCTGCCCTGTTTACCACCAAAGAAAATATCGAAATTGCCGGATTCCTTGCGGCCACACTGGCCTGGGGACAACGGCCAACAATCATTCGCAATGCGTTGAAACTGGTTGCACTCATGAACAACAATCCCATCGAATTCCTCATGAATACTCCGCAAGACGAATGGGAGACATTCTCAGATTTCAAGCACCGCACCTTCAATGGCATTGATTGCATTTACTTTCTGAAGTCACTCCGAAATATTTATCTCAACCATGGCGGGCTTGAACAGGTTTTTTCAACTGGCTATCTGAAAGACCAAACCATATTCAGTTCATTGGTGCATTTCAGGAAAATATTTTTTGAATTGGAACACGAACACCGAACTGAAAAGCATGTTTCGGAGGTGAAGAAAGGTGCAGCAGCTAAAAGACTGAACATGTATTTAAGGTGGATGATCAGATCGGACAAAGCCGGAGTTGATTTTGGCCTATGGAAACAAATTCCGGCCTCAGCGCTGATGCTTCCGCTCGATGTTCACACAGGGAATGTCGCCCGTAAACTCGGTTTGCTAACACGCACCCAAAACGACTGGCGCGCAGTTGAAGAAATTACTGCCAAACTCCGGGAATTCGATCCTGAAGATCCCATCAAATATGATTTTGCGCTTTTTGGGCTGGGCGTGTTTGAGAAAAGCCTCTTCCCCAGCCCTTCTCCAAAGGAGAAGGGAGTTTTACGCCAAACATATTAAAATCGCAATCATTCAAAAATCAATATCTTGATTTTGCAGTATTTTAAAGCCCCTCCTTGGAAGCGTTGGAGATGCTGCTAATTAAACCAATAGCTCAGTTTCAGCACCAGCGCCCGGTTTCGTGAATTCCAGTTACCGGTGTAATAGTTGTCGGTGTAAACGATGAACAAATCGGAAACCGGTTTGTACCGCCACTGAAACCGCATATTGATATTCATATTGTCGATTTGCTCGTTGTATTGCACGAATGTTGAAAAGAAGACTTTGTCGCTCAAGGTCAGGTCGAGTTTTGGCCCAATCAGCCAAAACTTAGCCCGTTCGAATGGAGCCGGAAGATTGATGTCATTGTATGAAAAATGAACCGTCATGTTTAAATATGGCTGATAACGGTAGGTCACCTTCCCTTCCAGGATATTTATCTTTCCGTTGTAAAAGCCCCCGGTTGCAGCTGTTGCTGAATAATTGAACAAGGTTCGGGTATCAGAGAAATAGTCGATAAACCCAATATTGGTGGAATATTCAGTCCCTTTTTTTAGCGAATCCAGGCTGATGTGTGTCGGATCAAAATCCTTGTCGAGCCGGGTATAAAAATCCTTTATTCCTGCATCGAGTATGGCGCGGTTGTTAAATTCAAATTTATACATCAGGGTAAATTCATGATCAATCTGATTGTATCCGGAATCAAAAAAGTAATCGGCATCCAGCACAATTCCATGACTCACCACTTTTTTATTTGGAACCCACAACAAGCTGAATTCAGGATTTAACAATTTATACCCAGTCCGGCGAACGTAACCCGATTCTGCAATGTAATTTTCGCCAACACTGGCCTGTGCCATTCCTGCATGAATGCGGCGAGTGTTATATGAAAGCGATGATCCCTGAGCATATTGCTTTCCCTGATTTTCAGGACTGAAAGAGCGATGATAAAATAATTTTCCGCTCCATGCATTGTCGCTGCTGGCCAAATTGTAATCGAGCCCTGCAATGCGGTTAAAATTCTGCGCTCCGGGCTCATCCATGTATTCCTTGTTTACCAGGATCATCCCGATATTTGACCTCGAAAATAGTTTGCGCTGAAGCGATACTACCATAAAATTGCGGGACAACTGTTCTGTTGTTTTTTCTGTTTGCATATCCAAAAGCCCCAATCGCCAATTGTTTCCGAGTTTACCGCTCAAACGTGTCCCTGCTAAAACCGGAGCATCCAAACCAATTCTTCGGGAGAAAAATGGCGTTACCGAACTAAATCCGTAATTGGAAAAAAGATCGCTGTTTTCGAGAAAGAATTGTCGTTTCTCCGGAAAAAACAGCTCAAAACGATCGAGATTGGTAACCTGCTGATCGACTTCCGCCTGCGAAAAATCAGGGTTATAAGTCAGGTCCAGATTCATGGAAGTGGTCAATCCAAGCTTGGCATCAAACCCAAAATCCTTGCGGTAAGTGGTGTTTGTTCCGGCTTCAAAATTTTTAGTTGCACTCCCAAAAACATACGGAATAATCGAAAACATCATTTTCGATTTTGGCAACGGTTCTTCCCATTGCAAAACGCCCGTATAAGCCAGACTGGCGGTTGCAAACTGACGGGGAACCGGTGCCCATGCCGATTTTTCATTGGTTTTCAGGTCGAGCCGGCTGAAATTGACATACCATTTATCGGTGCCTGTTTTAAACCTGACCGAACGAAAAGGGATACGCATTTCGGTTACCCAGCGATCGGGATATTGAGTAGTTTTGGAATCCCACTTGCAATCCCAGTTCAGGTTTACAGCGCCTCCGTTCGATTGCGTTCCATCCCATTTTGCGCCGGAAGCCGATGCCCCAAAAGAAAAACCATTGGTTTGATCGAGAAAAGTGTCAAAAAATACCAGCACATTGTCGTTGTTGCCAAAAGTAAAATCGCGGCGAAACGATTCCATGACCCGTTTGCCCGGTATGGTATCAAAAAAAGTAATCCCAAGGTAAAATGCTTTTGCATCGTAAGTCATTACTACTTCTGAAGGTGATTTTGCATAGCCTGAATCGACCGGAAGTACCAGCCTGAAGTTGGTAGCTTTCTCGGCTTTTTCCCAATCCGGTTCGCTGATCAATCCATCAATCTTTATCGGTGCAGTTGATTTTTTGACATTCAGGATGATGTTATTATTGTTTTTGAAACCAACTGAATCAGGCTTTAAACCCTTAATTTCAGTGAGCATGTTTTCAGAAGTATAGCCAAGAGTACTCAGAAGCAGTAAAAGACAGAGAAAGAGGAATCGCATTGGGTTGATTTAGGGTTCGGTTTTGGTTTTTATGTGACGCCAAAAGTATAAAAACCCCTGATGAAAAGTTGGTGGCAAGTTTCAAACATTTGTTAATGAACCGCAGCATTTCTTTCTATAAAGTTATTACAAGTCCGTTTTTCATTCTATTTTAGCTTTTCAATATCTTTCATCACGTCCTCTAAGGTTAGAGTTGAAATTGGGATTTCATTTTCAGAAAGGATTGTTTCAAAATCAAATCTTGAAAGTCCACATAACTGAGCTGCCTTTCCAATTGTCAATTTATGCAACCGGTATAACCTGATTGCCAAAGATATTTTAATTCCTTTCTTAAATTCGTTTTCGGTCTCGTTTAAAGCGATCAGTATATCGGAAGGGATATCTATAGTAATTGATTGTGTTTCCATGGCATTTTTCTTTCAAAAGCACAAAAAAATGTACTTACATTGAACTATAGGCTGCTTTCAACCTTTTCAGTTTCAATTTTAAATTCTTCAGGTTGGTAAAGCAAAACAACATTACCTTCCTGAATGATTTTATCAACTACTACAAATTGATCATTTTCGGCTACCAAGCCGATTTCATGTTCAGTGATGGTACTCCCATTTTTTAAATAGAGGATCTGTTTACCGTTTTTAGAGAAAATGGCTTTTCGGGGCACCAGAAGCTGGTCGTGATAAGAAGCAACGACGATGTCGCTATTCGCGTTCATTCCGGGTTTCATGTCCTTGTCCGATCTTTCAAAACGGATAATTACCCTGAAAACCTTCATGTCAAAATCTTTATGATCTTCGCCGATATTGGCAATTTTAATCACTTTTCCCCAGAATACCTTATCGGGAAGTGCATCTATAGTAATACGCACACTGTCCCCCGGTTCTATTTTCGAAACATCTATTTCCCTCACAAAGGTTTCGGTTATTGCAACCGACATATCGGGCAATGTTGCAATCGAAGGACGCCAGATATCAATTTGTGAATCTTTCCCATAGGCTTTTCCATTCCGGTCTTTTGTAAACATGACAATTCCATCCTCCGGAGTTGTGATGGTTGTTGCTGCCAGTGCTGCCTGATATTTTGTGATTCGTCCCTGATATTCCGCAACCCGGTCTTTATGACGGGTGACCCGGATTTTCATCCTGTTCCGGTCGAGTAAATAATTCCGGTTGATTTTATCGACTTCAATTTCAGCTTTCTGATAGTTCATTTGGGTTTTCCGCTGATATGCTTCCGATTCATACTTCGATTGTTCGAGGTCAATTTTCAGGTATTCCAGATCAAGCCTTGCATTGGTGATGGCCTCCCTTCTTTGCGAAAGTGTAACCGCACTGTCAAGCACTGCATCACGCAAATCAGAATCTACTTTTTCCTTCTCCTGCATCATATTCCGCATATTGGTCACAATCTGACTGTCATCGAGTTTGGCAATGTAATCGCCTTTTTTCACAACCTTTCCTTCAGGAATTGCATCAGCAATTTTAAACTGATAAATATGCATTTGCTCATCGCAGATAACCTCAGGAAGATTAATATCCGTGTACTTTTCTCCCTTTACCTCACCCTTGCAATTGACAACCACTTCCAAATTACCTTTTCTTATTTTATGTGTTTTTTCGTTTCCCGGTTTTACCTGAATTGTCAGATAAACGGCTATTCCGATTACAGCAGCGATGGTACCCAAAAGAATATATTTTTTTTTACTCAGCATGTCGGATTAGTTTTTAATGATTTTATCGTATTCTGCTGTCAGATTTTCGCGTTTCACAAAGTCAAAAAGAGTCAGCATCCGCAAACGGTAATAGTAATTCCAGTACGTATTAACTGCATTGATGTATGCTTTCCGGGCCGATTCCCTGTCGTTCCGGGCAATATTCAGCTTTATTACGTCAACCTTTCCAATCAGAAAACGCTGAAAGGTTACTTCATATCCTTTCTGGGCCACCGTGTCGGCTTTGGCTGCATTTTTAACCTGTTCAGCCTGAATATTAAACTCCATCACCGACTGAAAGATGTTTTGTTCAAAGTCGATTCGAGACTGACGAATGCGGGCATTGGCGACTTCCCTGGTCGATTCGGCCATCATCAGTCTTCCCTTTTGCCGTCCCCAGTCAATCAAAGGAACGCTCAATCCGATTCTCAACCGCTGGCTCTGATCGGGCTGATCATAAACCATGTCAAAATTCTCAGAGGACTGATTCAGCCCAAACACAGCATACAAACTGGTATTCAAGCCTGATTCCGATTTTGCCTGGGCAACTGCCCTGTTTTGCTCCAGCATTTGCTGCTCCTGATCCAAAATATCCGGATTGTTCTTCAGTGCCAGATCGAGCGCCTCATCGGCCCTGATTTGCAGTGAAGGAATTTCAGAAGGAACCTGACAATCAATGATTGTCTCCTTATCAAGCACAAGGTATGAATTCAGCCCCGACTGAGCGCGCAAAACCTCCAGATTGGCCTTGCTTAAAGCTTGCTGCGAATTCAATTGATTCAGTTCAAGATTTAATAGTTCATCCTGGGTTACAGTTCCAACCTGAAACCGACCTTTGCCAATTTTATAAAGTGTATCAGCATTCGACATATTATTACTGGCAATTTTAAGCTGAATCTGAGCATCAACCAAATCGAAAAACATGGATGTACTTTTCATGGCCAGATTCTCGACAGATTGTATAAATTCCTTTTTGGCCTTTTCGAATTTTACCGGTTCAATCTTCGATTTCCATCTCAAGGCATTGTATCCGTTGAGTGACTGAGAATAACCAACGCTCACCGGTGTTGCCTGATAGGAGGTATTCTGGTCACCACTCAGGTTTTTGACCATTCCAAGTTCCGAACTGAGAAAGAAACTACCCCCGGTCAGTCCGACTTTCTGATTCAGTTGAAGGGCCATATCCGAATTAAAATAATCGCGTAGTACGTATTCTTCCTCATTCGTCTGGAAGTTGTATTCACGTTTTCGGTAATGGTTAAAATCGAGCGGCGTTGTACTCAAGCTCAGGCTGGGAAGCTTATCGGCTTTATAATACCGAAACTCCCAGTAGCTGGCCAGATACATGTTTTTATTCCGGAAAGCATCCAGCGATTTCAGTGAAGCAATATTCACCACTTCATCAAGACTTAATGTATATGAATCTTTTTGGGCTTTTACATTTTGAAAACCCAGGGTGCAAAGTATGATAAGGACGATACTAATTTTTTTCATGTGGATTAATTTAATGGAACTGAGTTTAAGCGCGTAATGATTCAACCGGATCTTTCTCGGCAGCCCGCTTGGCAGGCATGTAGCCAAACATGATTCCGACCAGCGCCGAAACACCAAATGCAATAAAGATACTGAACAGTGAAACAATTGTTTTTATATCAAAAAAGACCGTTATAATCTTCGAAAGTGCAACGCCAAGAATGATTCCGATGATTCCGCCCGAAATACTGATGAGCGTCGATTCAGCAAGAAATTGCGCTACAATATCTTTGCGCGATGCACCAATGGCCTGTCGGGTACCAATTTCGCGAATTCGTTCCATAACCGATGCGAGCATGATATTCATGATTCCGATGCCACCCACAATAAGCGAAATACCGGCAATGGCTCCCAAAACGATGTTGAAAATCTTCTTGGTGCGTTGCTGTTGCTTGAGCAACAATTCAGGAATAGTTACCTCAAAATCGTATAACCCGGAATGACGTCGCAAAAGTATGCGCTTCACAATGTTGGCTGTTGCGCCCAATTGTTCGGTTTCTTTTACCTGAAGTATAATTTTATCGAGTTGATTCGGATTTTTATCATCGCTGCTTGCACTGGCAGTAGTAGTTGCCATTCTTCTACGGGCAGTTGACCGTTCCACTTCATCGGCCCGAACAAGGGACCGGTTTTTGAAACGCATCAGGATCGTTTGAGCCGGTATAAAAATCTTGTTGTCAGAGCTGCTGATTCCCATTTCGTCGGAAGCCGACGCGGTAAAATCGCGACGTTCAACCACTCCTACAATTTTCAGCCATATCTGGCCGCATTTGATGTGCTTCCCAATCGGATTTTCCTGATTAAAGAAGACCGTTTTAATATTGTCGCCAATCACACAAACCGGTAATCCGGCATCCGACTGTATGCGGTTAAAGACCTCACCCAACTGAAGTGAGATATTGAACAGTTTAAAATAATTGGCATTTACTCCTTCAAGTACCACCGGTTTACTTTTACCGTCGATAATTGCCGAATAATTGTATGAAATTACCGGGCTGATCATATTTACAGTCGGAACAACCTCCTCAATAGCTTTCAGATCGAGTAAAGTTAGTCCTCTTGAGAACTTTTTGGCCCCGGCTTTCTCTTCCTGATTTTCGGATGCATTATCATTTCCGGTGGCTTCTATTGGTGTGATGATAATATTATTCACCCCCACCATTTTTATTTGCTCCAGAATTTCCTGTTCGGCACCATTCCCGATTGCCAACATACTGATAACAGCCGCAACTCCAAAAATGATACCCAGCGCAGTTAAAATTGACTTGAGTTTATTGTCGATAATAGCATCAAAACCAATAACAATATCGTGAAAATATTTTTTGAAAATCATCGTGCTTCGTTTTATGTTTTGTCTTGCTTATCTTGCTTGATTTATTCTTTGATTCACCTGATTTGGCAATGCAACCGGCAAAGGTTCAGGTTTCTTAATCAGCATTTCTTCTCTTTCCTTTTCAGCAAGTATTCGCTTTTCTTCCTTTTCTTTTAGTATTTCATTGTAAATTTCGGAACCCGTCAATTTTAATGCTTCAGCATTTTCAGGTTCTGTCAGCCAAACGACATCCCCTTCTTTTAATCCTTTTTTCACTACCACATTATTTTCATTTTCGTCGCCCAGCCAAACAATTTGTTTTACCGGATCTTCCTTTCCCAGATATACAAATTTCATACTGTCGTTCTCGAAAATGGCATCAGTCAGCACCATAACCGTATCGGCGAAAGTACCTGCTTCAATGGCATTGCTGGTAGTCATCGAAGGTTTCAACTGAGTATCTTTCCCGAATATTTTTATTTTTACTTCGAACACCTTGGCATCGCTGTTTGGCATCGCCTGACCGATATTGGCTACTGAAGTAACCTGTCCGCTTAATTGTTTATCAGGAAAAGCGTCAATTCCGATTTTTACATTCTGACCCACTTTCACCTTTGAAATATCAATTTCATTAATATAGGTTCTCGAAATCAGGTTCGTCATTTCAGGAATAGTGGCTATTACTGAATTGTATGGACCAACTTTAGATCCGGTTTTGATAATTTCGCCCCACGGAAATTTAAAGTAGGTAAGAATTCCAGCTTTGGGTGCTGTTATTTCCAACGAATTGAACAATTTCTGAAGTTCTTCTGAACGTTCAAGGATTTGTCGGTAGCTAATGTATCTCCGGTCAACCCGGTTGACCTCCTGTTTCTTTTTCAGGCCATACGCTTTTTGCTCCTGCTCAAGTTTACGTTTGGCTTTATCCAAATCCATGCTTGCCTTTTTCTGAATTGATGGAGATTCATACACCGATTCTTCCATAATTATTTTTTTCTCCGCCAGATCAAGATGCGAATTGACAATTACATCACGCTGATTGCTAAGATTCAGATTTGAATCTATTTTACTGTCTTCATACTCTGTAAATAATTTATCCATCTCGTCCTGAGCCAGTTTAATTTGCTCTTCAACAGCGGTATGGTCGAGTGTAGCTACATAATCACCTGAATCAACCAGTGTTCCTTCCTCAATCAGATGGGTAATGGTCAATTCATAGATCCGCAAATTCCGGTCTTTCAGCTTCTCCGGAATGTTGATACTTTCCGACTTTTCTGATTCGAGCTGACCGGACGAGAAAATTACCGCGTTAAAAGTGCCACGCTGCACACTGACTGTAATTTGAGACAAATCGGTTTCGCCCTTACGAAAAGAAAAATAAAGGACAATGACTAAAAGGACTGGAATTGCAATGTAGAGAATTCTTTTGGTATTCATGGTTTACTATTATTTTGTATTTGTAGTTGGTTAATTTCAAAACAGCGAAAGTGCCAAAATAGCTTTTATTTCATAAAGACACTTATATGATTGCAAAATTAAATTTTAACTGGCATTTCGATCAACTTTTATGCCAAATATGTACACAAAATATATGTTCTATTACATCATAGCTTTAATTTAAACAAATATTTTTCCTGTCAACAGAAAATATGATTTTTGACTTAAAGCATTATTAAACTTGTTTATGATTTATTAATTAAAATAGTCTGTAAATTAGCTAACTAAATTAAAACTCAACTGGATGAGATTTATTTTAATACCTTTTTTCTTCTTCTTTGTATTCGATGTTTATTCACAACAAACAAAAGAAACAATACTATCGGGAATTGTTGCTGGAAACGACTCTATTCCTGTGCCTGATGTGGCAATCATAAATATTCGGACAGGAAAAACTTCGAGAACAAATGCAAATGGATTCTTTCAGATAGAAATTGCTTTGGAAGATTCATTTTTGGTATATCACATCGCTTATAAAAAGCGGTTCATAGATGAAAAATGTAATGGCCGATTTATAGTACTCGAACCTGAAATTGTAGAATTGATGCAGGTTGATGTTTCAGATAAAAATGAAAAGGAACTGAAAAATCTGGAGAAGACCGTCAATGATATAAAGCGACTTGCCCCGCTTGAAAAACCTGAAGGGTTTGACCTTAAATCGCGACAAAGTTATTTTTACGACCAACAAGGTTCACATACCAAAGGATTCAGCCCGTTTTTCGGCCCAACCATACATTCTCCGATTGCGAAAATTATAACTTTAGTTGCCGGTTCCGAAGAAAAACGACAGCGTAAAAAATTAGCTTCACATTATCAACTGGTAAAAAAAAGCAAAGCAAAGAGCAAATAAATATATAGATCATAAACAAAAAAGATTTGTTATTCGTTTCACTAAATAAACCACTTATGAAACAAATCATTCTTTTTTTTGCAGCCATTATGATGGCTTTAAATGCCAGTTCACAATACAAGGTAGAAGTCGAAACTGGCGAAAAACCCATGTCGAAAGGAAATCAAATGGCTATTACTGTAATGATTCCTGAAGCCAAAACGGAAGATATTGAGCCGGTATGGAAAAAGTACATTAATAACCGAAGTGTGGGCGAACGGATCAGCAATCTTGCGACACAGGTTGGCAACATTTTCAAAAGTGAAGAAAACAGGGCCAGTCGCGATCGTTTGAAGGTTGAATCAAAAGATGGTGAAATGTATGTCAGGTCCATCGAAGTAAACGAGATTTCAAAATATTCGATGGATGTTTATGCCCGTATTACCCAATTGGCTGAAGGGTGCCAGTTTAGCGCCTTTTTTCAATATACCGATTCTGCATTTATCAATGAATCGAATGTGGATGCAGAAAGATTAATGTCGCTCAAAAGCTACATCCGTGATTTTGGAGTGGAAGCATGCCAAAGTGTGGTTGAAGACCAAATTAAAGAGGCTAAACAGGAGGTCTCGAAACAGGAAGATGTATTGAAAGATATTGAATCGAAAACAAAAAAGGAAGAAAAATCAATTACCAGGTATGAAGTTGACATTCAGGAATGCAACGCAGGTATTTTCGAGGTGGAAGCTGACATTGTACGTTTGAACGAAACCATCGAATTGAAAAAGACCGCCTTTTCATCGTTGGTAAAAGGCACTCCCGAATATGACGAAGGAAAAAAAGGATTAAAGGAACTTGAAAAGGAAAAATCAAAATACTTCAGGGAAATCAAATCCCTGAAAGGAAAAATAAAGTCGAAAGAAATGGATATCAAATCAGCTAAAAACACAATCGCCAATTACGACGTTGATCTGAAAAGACAACAATTGGTAATTCAGGAAAAAGAGAAAATTGTGGACCAACTGACAAAGAAAAAGGAAGGAATACAATAAGGAATAGTTTAAAAGAAAAGAAACTGGTCAGTTCAATAATCGGACTGACCAGTTTCTTTTTGTATATCAGACAATCAATGATTTGATATCCTGAATAATGTTTTGCGCCAGCTGGTCGGCTGCCTCCATCGAAGGCGCTTCTGCATAAATACGGATGATCGCTTCGGTGTTCGATTTACGCAAATGCACCCAACGGTCGGCAAAATCAATTTTCACCCCATCGATGTCGGTCACTTGTTCATTACTGTATTTAACTTTCATTTTCACCAAAATGCCATCCACATCAATTTCAGGAGTGAGTTCGATTTTATTTTTCGAGATAAAATAGTCGGGATAAGTTTTACGCAACTCCGAGCATTTTAATCCCGATTTGGCCAACAGTGTTAAAAACAGTGCAATGCCAACCAAAGAGTCGCGACCATAATGTGATGCGGGATAAATAATTCCACCGTTTCCTTCACCGCCAATTACTGCATTGACTGCTTTCATTTTGGCAACTACATTCACCTCGCCAACAGCCGATGCGTAATAAGTTCCGCCATGCTTTTCGGTAATATCGCGCAAAGCCCGCGACGATGACAAATTGGAAACCGTATTGCCGGGAGTCTGTCCCAACACATAATCAGCAATTGAAACCAATGAATATTCTTCGTTGAACATCGAGCCGTCTTCGCTGATAATTGCCAACCGGTCAACATCAGGATCGACCACAAAACCAACATCAACCGATTCGTTGCGAATGATTTCAGCCGTTTCAACCAGATTTTCCGGAAGTGGTTCGGGAGTATGAGCAAAATTACCCGTTGCGTCGCAGTTAATTTCAACAATTACCTTCACGCCCAGTGCCCTCAGTAACTCCGGAATTACAATTCCACCTACTGAATTCACCGCATCGATGGCAACACTGAATTCCGCTTTTCGAATGGCTTCCACATCAACCAAATCCAAATCAAGCACCTGCTGAATATGGATGTCGGTATAATCTTTAATGAATACCTCGCCCAAATCGTCCACTTCAGCAAAGCTATACAATTCATTTTCTGCAATTTCCAGAACCAATGCTCCTTCGGCGGCATTCAGAAATTCGCCATCCTTATTCAGCAATTTAAGTGCATTCCACTGTTTTGGATTATGACTGGCAGTCAGGATAATTCCACCTTGCGCCTGTTCTTCCTTCACCGCAATTTCAGTGGTGGGAGTTGTTGCCATTCCCAAATCAACCACCATGCAACCCATTCCTGAAAGAGTAGCCACCACCAGCGACTGAACCATTGGCCCCGAAATACGGGCATCGCGGCCAACCACGATTGTAATTGTTTGTCCGGGATGTTGCTGCTTGGCCCATTCGGCATAGGCCGCCGTATATTTTACCACATCGAGCGGACTTAACCCTTCGCCCGGCTTTCCGCCAATTGTTCCGCGAATTCCTGATATTGATCTTATTAAGGTCATATTATGATTTTTTCTGAGTTGATTTTTTATAATTTATAGCCTTTGATAGGTCGTAAGGCAAATATATAAAGTTCGTTACTGAAATATTATACGAAGCAGAAAAGAAATAAAAAAAATGAAAGAAGTTGTAAATATTTATTTATCAGGCAGCAATTTTTAGTGGGCCTCGAACATCATTGAATAGGGTCTGTGAATTTCGGAGCGTAGTTCATCAATTCCAAACGCGCGGCTTTTGCGTATTGTTTCGCGACCGGCAAAATAAACGACCACGGTTGGAGCGGCAAAAACGCGGTTTTGAGCAGCTAATTCGGGCAATTTATCCGATTCTACAAAAACCATTTTCATCAGGGGAAATGTTTCGGAAACCATTTCTGAAACTTTAGGCTTCAAAACTTTGCAGACTGAGCAGATTTCTGTTGAGAAGTAGGCCAGCAAAGCATCCTGTCCGGCCAAAAGTTTTTCAAATTCCTGAATGGATTGTATCGTTTCCATTATTCGTATTGTCCAGTTGCCAGTAAAACCAAGGTACAGGCAATTTCAGTATAAATACCGGCAGCCTTAAGTTGCGAAATGAATTCCGGATTTTCGGTGCCGGGATTAAAAATTACGCGAAGTGGATTTAAACCAATAATATAGGAATAAAATTCCGGCTGATTTTGCGGCCCGACATACATTGTTACGGTATCGATATTTTCAAACTGAACCTTCTCGGTGTGGAAAGTTACTCCTTCAACAGTCCCTGTTTTCAATCCCAAAGCAACGACTTCATGATTGTGCAAAAGCAAAGCCCGTATGGCCTTGTTCGAATAACGTTCGGGATTTTCGCTGGCCCCGATGACGAGTGTTTTTTTCATTCCGAATTATATTATTTAAAGGTCAAGATCATCATCATTTTGGATGATATTTCTAATTAAGCGGGAACAATTATGGACAGTTAAAATATTAATACGCTCATAATTGACAATTTTATAAACAATTCTATAATTTCCGCAAATCAATTCCCTTATTAATTGTGATGAAAATTCAGGAACCATCTTCCCTGCATTTGGATGATTGATCAAAATTGATGGTGCTTCAAACAAATTTGAAACTGTCAGTTCTGCATATTTAGGTGAATCTTTAAAGATGTATTCACCGATCTCGTTCAAATCTTGAATCGCAAAATCAGTCCAGATTATTTCAACCATTTATTTAGCTTTGTTTTAGCCTCTTCAACAGTATTGATCCGTCCTTTTTCTGAATCATCCAATCCCTTACGGACTTTATCCACAAAAATAAGGTGTTCAATGACTTGCTCAATAGTCACATTCTCAGGTAAACTATCAAGAGTATTCACTATTTGTGCTTTTGTAATCATGATATCAAATATTTGTTCAAATTTACTAAAAGACAATGACTATTGTTACTTTGCTTAAACAACAAAATGAATCAGAATTATAATGCTCAAACTTGCTCAAGTAACACCACCGCATGAACCGAAATGCCTTCTTCCCTGCCTTCAAATCCCAATTCCTCGGTGGTGGTGGCTTTGATTGAAACGTTATCCAAATCAAT
>CAMDGL010000022.1 GCA_945897845.1 Chitinophaga pinensis
GGAAGCAAAAAAGCAACCTGGAACATCCCGATCAAAGGTGACGGTACCTATGAAGTATTCACACATCTGATTAAACAGAATCAACGAGGACGCCGCGATAGTCAGGATCAAGGTGGCGAATACACTTATACCGTTTATCACAATGGCGAAAAAGAAGAAGTCATAATTGAACTGAAATCGATTGACAACGGCTGGAATAGTTTGGGTTCATTCTATTTCTCAGGCGATTCGGCAAAAGTTGAATTAGGAAATAAATCATCGGCACAGGTTGTGGTAGCCGACGCAATTAAATTGGTATCGGAAGATTTTCGCCCTTATAAACCACCTGTAAAAGAAAAAGAAAAAGAGGTGACAGAAGAGAAAACGCCCGAATTGAACGCAAAGAAAGAAGCAAAAAAGGCCGAAAAAACAAAAAACAAAAACAATAAAAAGCAGAAGGAAAGTTAGAGAGACCAGCTTTCGGGATGCGTTCATCAGAATAAAAAACTAACAAAATACGATAAACACTATGCCATTAAAAAATCTTATTCAACGGGGACTTCTTCTGGTCATTTTTTGCCAGTTTTTGCTCACTGCCAATGCACAGCAAATTCTGACACTTGAAAGTGCGCTCGAAATTGCGCGCAGCAACAGTCCCGACATTCGCCGTTCGTTGTTAAATCTGGAACGTTCAGAACAATCGTTGAAGGCACAAAATGCCGCGCTTAAATCTAATTTTTCGCTCAGCGTGACTCCAATGAGTTACGACCAGCGCCGTCAGTTTGATTTATATAACTCCCAATGGTACACCAGTAAAACAACCCAACCGTCAGCTACATTCACAGTAGCTCAGCCATTTCTTCCTACCGATGCAACCATTAGTTTGGTAAACCGCTTTGGCTGGCAAAACAACTATGTCGAGAAATTTAATGGTTCAGAACGGAATAAATCATTTTATAATAACCTTTCGTTAAGTGTCACACAGCCATTGTTCACTTATAACCGCACCAAACTGGAACTGAAAGAGCTGGAGCTTGACCTCGAAAATGCCCAGTTGAATTACGCCATGCAAAAGTTGAACAACGAAAAGCAGGTAACCCAATTCTTTTACAACGTTTATCTTGCACAAATGAGCCTGACGATTTCTCAGGATGAGTTTGTCAATACTCAAAAAAGTTACGAAATCACACAAAATAAGGTAACTGCCGGAATAGCCGCCAAAGAAGAACTTTATCAGGCAGAGCTGAACTTTGCCACTTCAAAATCTGCAGTTCAGAACGCACAGGTAACCCTCGACAATTACAAAGACCAGTTTAAACAATACATTGGCATGGACATTATAGAAGAAATTACTGTAATGACCGATGTGAAAATGAACCCGGTTGCAGTGGATGTGAAAAAGGCCATTGAATTTGGACTGAGTTCAAGGATGGAACTGCGTCAGCGTGAAATCGACATCGAAACATCTCAGTTTACAATGATCCGAACCAAATCGTTGAACGAATTCAGGGGCGATGTTAATTTGTCGTTGGGTATCAGCGGCGACAACGAAAACCTGTTGGATGTTTATGACAATCCAACCAACAATCCCCGGGTATCGGTTGCTTTCAATCTCCCGCTCTATGACTGGGGCGAAAAGAAAGCCCGCATCAAAGCACAGGAAGCCGTGATTCAAACGCAGGAGTTGAACCAGACAGAAGAAAAGAAACAAATTACACTGGATATCCGCAGGGTGTACCGGAGCATTCAAAATCTGGTCAATCAGATTGATATTGCTGCGCAGAGCGAAAAAAATGCGCAACTTACTTACGAAATTAACCTCGAAAGGTATGCAAACGGCGACCTGACCAGCATGGACCTGAACCTTTTTCAGAACCAGCTTTCGCAGAAGAAAATGTCATATGCACAAGCTTTGATCGATTATAAAATTGAATTGCTGAATTTGAAAATCCAATCGCTTTTTGATTTCGAAAAAAACGAAGCCATTGTTCCTGAAAACCTTATTCAAAAGAAAAAATAAAATCGCCGAATATGAAACCATTTCACCAATTTTTCGCTTTGATAGCCCTGGTTGGGGCGACAACCGCCTGCAGCAATCAACCAACCAACACAACCACTGAACTTGCAGTTCCTGTATCAGTTTCCGACATCAAACCCGGTTCGATTGAAAAAGTGATCAATACCACCGGGACATTAAATGCCACGAAAAAAGCAGTGGTCAGTACCGAAATGACCGGACAATACAAGTTAACGATCAATCCGCGTACACGCCGGCCATTCGCTTTGGGCGATGTAGTCGAAAACGGACAGGTAATCGTTCAGCTTGAAGATGCCGAATATGTAAACGGCATCGGGTTGGAAGCCAAAAAATTAAACCTCGAAATTACCGAACAGAACATGAAAAAACAGGAGTCGCTTTTCGAAAAGGGAGGCGTCACCCAGCTTGATTACAGAAATTCGGAAGTGAACTACACCAATGCCAAAGACGCTTTTGAACGCGCCAACCTTCAACTGGCAAAGATGAGAGTTCGTGCCCCTTTCAAAGGAGTGATTACCGATTTACCAGCCATAACGAATGGCACGCAGGTAAATACCGGAACGGCAGTTGTCACCCTGATGGATTACAGCATCATGACCGTTGAGGTAAACCTTCCGGAGAAATACATCAGCGATGTAAAGATTGACCAACCGGTTCGCATCATGAATTATACTTTACCCAACGATACATTACCCGGGAGTGTAAAGGAATTGTCACCGGCCATCAGTACCGAAACACGCACTTTCAAAGGAGTTATTCAGGTTGCAAATCCTGAATTAAAACTTCGTCCGGGAATGTTTGCAAAAGCCGACATCGTATTGGCCCGCAAAGACAGTGTTATCGTGATTCCGAAAGACATCATCATCTCCAGCCAGCGCGGCAAATCTGTATTTATTGTTGACAATGGAACTGCCGACGAAAAACGCATCACCATCGGTTACGAAAACCAGAATGAAGCTGAAATCACTTCAGGACTAAAAATGAACGACCGCCTTGTAATTAAAGGTTTCGAAACATTGAAGAACCGCTCGAAAGTGAAGATAGTTAAATAAGAAGTTGGGAGTTTGGAGTGCCTAAAGTTCGAAGTTAACTCCAGGCACTACGAACTCTAGTCACTCCGAACTCAATTAATTAATAGCGAATGAAAAAATTAACACAATTTGCTGTCAACTATCCGGTTACCATTCTGATGATGGTACTGGCCGTTGTACTGCTGGGATACATTTCCTTTAATAAGCTGGGCATTGACCTGTTTCCGGAGATAAACAACCCGCGTTTGTTTATCGAGCTCAAGTCGGGTGAACGTCCTCCGGAAGAAATGGAGAAACAATTCGTGGAAAACCTCGAAGCGTTGGCCATTCGACAGTCAGATGTGGTGCAGGTTTCGTCGGTTTCGAAAGTGGGAACCGCCCAAATCACCGTTGAATATGCCTGGACAAAAGACATGGACGAAGCTTTTCTCGATCTTCAGAAAGCCGCCAGCTCTTTTGCCCAAAATCAGGATATTGACGAGATCAACATCACACAGCACGATCCGAATACCACTCCGGTAATGGTTGTCGGCCTTTCGCACGAAAGCATCACCGATATGAACGAACTCCGGAAAGTGGCTGAAAATTATATCAGAAATGAACTGGTAAGACTCGAAGGAGTTGCCGATGTGGAAGTATCGGGCTCGGAAGAAAATGAAGTTCTGATAGAAACCAATGAGTACCTGCTCGATGCTTTCGGACTGAGCCTCGATGAACTGAGTACACGAATCCAGAGTTTCAACCAGAGTATTTCAGGAGGATCGATCACAGAAATGGGACTGAAATATGTGGTGAAAGGTGTGAGTTTATTAACCGACCTGAGTGATTTTGAAAATACAATTGTAGGCTACAAAGCAATTACAACTGGAGATGCGCTGGCTGAGAAAGCGCCCATCTATCTGCGGGAAGTAGCCAGTGTCAGTTTCTCGAACAAAGAGCCTGAAAATATTGTCAGGATGAACGGAACGCGTTGTCTGGGTTTGTCAATTTACAAAGAAACGCGCTCCAACACGGTGCAGGCAGTTGAAGATGTCTCGAAAACCCTCGCTGATATGGAGAAAGCTTTGCCCGGTTACCATTTGACAGTTATTTCCAACCAGGGAACTTTCATCAACAATGCCATCAATGAGGTGAAAAATACTGCGTTGATGGGTATTTTATTAGCCATAATTGTACTTTTTGTTTTCCTTCGCCGCATCGGAACCACGATGATTGTAAGTGTGGCCATGCCAATTTCAATCATTGCTACTTTCAATCTGATGTATTTTAACGGGCTCAGCCTGAATATTATGACTTTGGGAGGACTGGCGCTGGGTGCCGGAATGTTGGTTGACAATGCCATTGTGGTTCTCGAAAACATATCACGACTGCGCGAAAGTGGCATGTCGGTAAAAGAAGCAGCCATTCAGGGGGCCTCGCAGGTAAGCGGGGCAATTACCTCATCAACTTTAACTACCATTGTGGTTTTCCTGCCCATCGTTTATTTGCATGGCGCATCTGGCGAACTCTTCCGCGATCAGGCCTGGACCATCACTTTCTCGCTGCTTTCGTCGCTTGTGGTAGCTATACTGCTTATTCCAATGCTGTTCAACTACTTCTATAAAAACAGTTTAAAACCTGCTGCCCAGAAATCGGTCACAATAAAAGGATATGGAAAATTCCTCGGAAATGTTATCAGATACAAATGGGCAGTTATTATTTCAACCATTGTGTTAATGGGCCTTTCCGTGTTAATTGTTCCGCTCATTGGCACTGAATTTATGCCGAAATCGGAAACACGCCAGTTTAGTCTTGACCTGAAAATGCAGGAAGGAACCAGGCTTCAAAGAACTTCTGCTGCTGTTGAGAATCTGGAAGCAATTGTGCGTGAAGTGCTGGGCGATCATCTGGAAACGCTGTATTGTCAGATAGGCCCGTCAACCGGAATGCTCAACAGTCAGGATGCACTTTTTCAGGGTGAAAATACTGCGAACATTAAAATAACACTCAAACCCGATAGCGAATACAGTTCAACGTTTGCAATTCAATCTATTTCTCAGGCTTTGGGCGAATTGCCCGACCTTGAAATAAAGTTCGTTCAGGACCAAACTGCTTTGGGTGGACTTTTGGGAACAGATGAAGCGCCGCTTGTTGTTGAAATTCATGGTGAAGACCTAGATGTGATTGAAGATCTGTCGAACCAGGTAAAAGCAGCCGTTCAGCAAATTCCTGAACTGTACAACATTGAAGCATCTATGGAAGGTGGTTCGCCCGAAGTGGAAATTATGGTTGACCGTTTGCGTGCAGGCATCTTTAATTTGAGTGTTGCAAATGTGGTGTCGCAGATTCAAAACCAGTTGACTGGAAAAGTGTCGGGTACAATGGAAAAGGGTGGCGAAATGCAGGACATCACGCTTCGCCTGCCCGACAAAGGTCTGGCCGACTTAGCCGATTTGACCATCAAAAATGGGACACAGGTAATACGTGTCAACGAAATTGCAGAAATTCGCGAAGGTCAGTCGCCCAAAGAAATATACCGGAGAAACCAAACCCGAATCGGTAGAATTACGGGCTATATGGACAAAAACATCGCCCTCGATAAGATGGTTGCCAAAGTGAACCAGGCGATTTCAGGCATCCCGCTTCCAAACGAGTATAAAATAAAGATCACGGGGGAAGAAGAAAAACGGCAGGAGTCGATGGATGCGCTCAGCTTTGCGTTGATGTTATCGATTATCCTCGTTTTTATGGTGTTGGCATCTCAGTTTGAATCACTCCTCCACCCTTTTACAATTCTGCTCACCATACCGGTGGCGGTTGTTGGCTCGATACTCATCTTTTTTATCATGGGCATGACCTTAAACATCATGGCCATCATTGGAATTATCATGTTAGTGGGAATCGCTGTCAACAATTCAATTTTGTTGGTTGACCGAATCCTGCAACTTCAGAAGGACGGTGTGGCACGTATCGAAGCAATTCAACAAGCCGGCCAACAGCGAATCCGCCCGATTTTGATGACCACCGCCACCACTATCTTAGCCTTGCTCCCTCTAACCTTCGGATTTGGTGAAAGTTCATCGCTGCGTGCGCCGATGGCATTGGCCGTAATAGGTGGATTGATTACCTCAACCATCATGTCGCTGGTCGTCATCCCATGCGTGTTCGAAGTTTTTGACGGGTTGAAAGACCGGTTCATGAAGAACAGGGGGGACGAAATCGAGGCAAATGAAATCGAATCCGTTCACTAAAGTGAACGGCAAAGGATAGAACTGCTCTGTTCGATAGTTAGGATATCCTTTGCCGTTGGCTTCAGCCAACGGGTTGGAAAGGAAAGAAAAGACCGTCCGCGGATTAATGATTTTCAAGGCAAAAACACCTTTCGGACGGAATTGGAAGTACAATTAAAAGGACGAGCATAATTAATTAACTCATTCATTACGATAATGAAATTCATCATACATCGCAAAGTACTGATCAGCATGTTGTTTTTGGGACTGACCGTTTTGGGCTACGTCTCTTACAAACAATTGCCGGTTGAATTATTGCCCAACGCCGAACTTCCTTTCCTTTTTGTTCAGGCCAGCTCTGGTACAGAAATGGCCCCGGAATACATGGAAAATCATGTGGTTATTCCGTTGGAAGGAGCCATTGGCACGCTCGAAGGTATCGAATCTATTGAATCAAACGTCAATTCAAGGCAAAGCACCATTGTAGTATATTACACGAAAAATGTCAATTTCAAATATGCTTACCTGAAACTTCAGGAAAAGATCAATGAAATGCAATCGGCAATGCCCGAAAATGTAAGGGTAAATGTGGCCAAAGTTGACCTGCAACAGATGAACAGCCAGTTTATGGAGTTGCAGGCCCGCGGCGAAGGAGGAATTGACAGGGTACGAACCATTGTTGATCAGGACATTAAACCCGATCTGGAAAACATCGATGGAATTGCTTCGGTAAACGTGTATGGTGGAAAACAAAAATCAATTGAAGTAATTCTGGATACCAAAGCCTGCGAAGCGTACAAAATTACCACCGGTAAAATACGTTCGGTGCTTTCGCAAAATTCCAGTTCGCGCACCTATGTTGGGAATCTGAAGGAAAAAACAGTCCAGTATTTTGTGCATGTGACTGCCGAATACAAACAGGTAGAAGACATTGAAAACCTTGTGGTCGCCCCTGGCCCGATCCTGCTGAAAGATGTGGCCGAAGTTCGTTTTGGAGTGAAGGAAGAAACTTCGTACAGCCGCGTAAACGGGAAAGACGCGGTAACAATATTGCTGGTCAACGATTCGCAGGCCAACATGATTGAACTTTCGGAAGCCACCCGCAAAATCGTAAAAGAGCTGAACGAAAAAATGGCGATCAAAGAAATTGAGATTGCCGAAATCAGCAATTCGGCCGATCAAATGGAAGAAAACATCAGCCAGATTATGAATCTTGCACTGGTTGGGGGCATCATGGCCATTTTTGTACTTTGGATTTTCCTGAAAAATATCCGTATCGTTTCATTCATCGCTTTGGCTATCCCAATTTCCATTTTTACTTCGTTCAACCTGTTTTATGCTTTTGGCGTTACCATTAACAGCCTTACACTTGTTGGGATGGCGCTGGCCATAGGGATGTTGCTCGACAACAGTGTGGTGGTTCTCGAAAATATTTACCGGCTTGCAGGCAAAGGCGTTCCTCCATTGCAGGCGGTGGTTCAGGGAACTTCTGAAGTTTGGCGTTCTATTCTGGCAGCTACACTGACGACAATTGTTGTATTTCTTCCCTTTTTATTCTCCAAAAATTTCATGGTCGAGATGTTGGGATTGAACGTGGGGGTTTCAATTATTTCAACACTCATGGTTTCACTTGCAGTGGCATTGCTGCTGGTACCAATGGCTTCGTATGCATTGATGAGGCGGCGTGTTGCCAAAAATATATTCTACGAAAAAGTTACGACCAATTCGCGAATGGTCCAGATTTACCTTGTAATCCTGAAATCGTGTATGCGAAATCCGGCAGCTACCATCGTTGGAGGCCTCATACTGTTCTTCCTTGCTGTTTTTATCAGTCTGGCAGTCAGTGTTAGCTCACTGCAGGAAGTTGAAAACAATGAAATTCGCTTGTATGTGACCATGCCTTCAGGTTCGTCGCTGGAAACCACCGACAAGACCGTTCAGGAAATTGAAAAGAAACTGGAAGATCTGGCTGAAAAGGAAGATGTAATCAGTAAGATAGAGGAAGAAGAAGCCATTGTAACCATTAAGCTGAAAGAGGAATTCGAAAAAATTGGCGACAGGACATTCGCAGAAATCAAAAACAATATCAACGAAAGGACCAAGGGAATAAAAGCGTCGTCGATTTCGTTTACGCAAACACAAAATACCCGCAGTTTCCAGGGAGGTAGCCGTAACATGGGAGGCGCTTTCCAGAAAATGATGGGCATTGGAACCGACGAAGAAAAAATTGTGCTCAAAGGTCAGGATTTCAAACAATTGCAATCAGTTGGCGAAGATCTGAAATATTTTATCGATCAGCTGGAATCTGTCAACAGTGTAAATCTGAATATCTCGGATAACCGTCCGGAAGTTCACATGTACTTCAACCCTTTACTGATGACAGAATACAACATCACACTAAACAATGTGTTGTCTGAAATCAACTCATTCTCGAAAGAAATTGCCACCAATATTCAGTACAAACAAGGGGTTGATGAATATGAAATAATCATCACCCAAAAGCAACTGATTGAAGGGGAGGAAGAAAAAACCGAACGCAACATGGAGGAATTAAAAATGCTGCAGGTGAACGACGCGAATGGGGGAATTCACGACCTTCAGGATTTTACAAACATTGTTTATGCAAGCGGACTTGCAGGGATCAAACGCGTGAATCAGGAAAAACAAATTGAGGTAAACTACCGGTTTGTAAACGAAGCCAGAAGTTCAAAAGATCTTTTGGCTGCATACCGTTACGAAATTGATGAACTGGTGGCAAATTACAACCTGCCTTCGGGCGTTGCTGCCGAGGTGATTCATGATGAAACAGATTATTCGGAGTTTTATTTAATGATTGGCGCTTCAATTCTCCTGATATTTATGATCATGGGGTCGGTGTTCGAGTCGCTGACCTTGCCACTTGTGATTCTTTTCTCCATTCCGCTGGCCGCCATTGGGTCTTTGGTCGCACTCATTGTTACCAATAACAGCTTGCTCAATGCAAATACACTTACCGGATTCCTTATTTTGCTTGGGGTAGTGGTCAACAACGGGATAATACTGATCGACTATACCAACATTCTGCGAAGTCGTGGGTTCCGTCGTTCACGCGCATTGATGACTGCCGGGCTGTCGCGGGTTCGCCCAATACTGATTACCACCATCACCACTATCGTGGGAATGTTGCCGCTGGCAATGGGCGATGCAGAATATGTAAGCGCCATTGGCGCTCCTTTCGCCATCGTGGTAATTGGCGGTTTAGCGCTTAGTACCTTACTTACCCTGATATTTATTCCGACTTTTTATTCCGGCTTGGAAAATTCCATCGAATGGTTCAAGGACCTAAGCCTGCGCACTAAAATAATCCAACTTTTGCTAAGTACAGGTTTTATTGTGCTTATTTTCATGAATGTTGATTCCGGATTATGGCAGGCGATTGATTTACTGTTGGTGATCATACTGGTTCCCGGATCAACCTGGTTTGTGCTGAACAGCCTGCGGAAGGCCGGAACAAAGCTGATCAGCGATGAGGATAAACTACATATCAGGATTCAAAAACTTGTGAAAATATATGACCGTGAAAGTCGTTTCTCGCGCGAGTGGGAATCTGGCAAGAAGATCCGTCGACGCGCCGGTCTCGAAAAACAGTACCACACCTTGCGCGAGTTTGATTACCTGATCTGGCAGTTGCCGATACTTGGATTCCTTGTTTATTTCAGTTTCATTTATCTCGAAGCCGCTTTCTGGTCGTTATTGCTCTCTGTCATAATTGCCAACTTCGCGCTTAGTATGTGGAAACCGTTTGGTTTTTTCCTGAATTTCAGGGTTGAAAAAACAGGCAAAAAACTTCCGCTGAAGATCTTCCAATGGGTGCAAACCTTTCTGTTCTGGATTTTGCCTGCCATCGAGGTGTTCATCGTTTATAAAATAACCAAAACCATCGGACTGGTTGCTGCTTTCGGGGTATTGTGGTATTTAGCCCTGATTATTTCGGTCACTGCGAAAAAGCTTTACAAGGAAAAAATAAATGTTGACCGCATTACCGGCCGCTTTGGAACCTTGCGCCGTGGCACTCTCCGACTGGTTAAACAGATACCTGTGCTTGGCAAACAGCACCAGCCATTTAAGGCATTGAACGGTGTTTCACTCGAAATTGGCACGGGTATGTTTGGGTTGCTGGGACCAAATGGTGCCGGTAAATCTACCATGATGCGCATTATATGTGGAATTTACGAACAGAGCTACGGGAAAATTTGGATCAATGGAATTGACACTCAGGAGAAACGGGAAGAATTACAGGGACTGATCGGCTATCTGCCTCAGGAATTTGGAACCTACGAAAACATGCCCGCAACCGAGTTTCTCGATTATCAGGCCATTCTGAAAGGACTCGCCGACAAAAAAGAGCGTGAGGAACGAATTGAATACGTACTGAAAGCTGTTCATATGTGGGAGAAAAAGGACGACAAAATCGGCTCTTTCTCCGGAGGGATGAAACAGCGCATCGGTATCGCTCAAATATTGCTGCACTTACCGAAAATATTGGTGGTTGACGAACCAACTGCCGGGCTCGATCCACGCGAACGCATCCGTTTCCGTAACCTGTTGGTCGAACTGAGTCGCGAGCGCATCGTAATTTTCTCGACACACATCATTGAAGATATTTCCAGCTCGTGCAACCAGGTTGCAGTAATCAACCGCGGAAAGGTAAAATACAACGGAACACCAGCAAACATGGTTCATCTTGCCAAAGACATGGTATGGCAGTTCGATGTTCCGGCAGCCGATTTCGACAAGATGGAAAACAAACAACTGGTTACCCACCACATGCGTCAGGGCGACCAGATCAGGGTGCGTTTCCTGTCAAAGAAAAAGCCTTCCGAAGATGCAATTCCGGCCAATCCGGTGCTGGAGGATGCCTATTTGTGTTTGATTAAAGATCTGAAGTAAAAAATTAACGATTAACGATTGTGGATTATCGATTAAAGATGTAGGACGACTTCACAAATCGTTAATCGTTGATCGTTAATCTAAAATCAATATTAAATTACATAACAATGGAATCATCTATTTCTGCCGCCAATATTTGGACAATATTCCGAAAAATGGTCAAATACAATATGAAGGTAATTTTTGGCAACCGGTTTATCTGGTTTGTGCTTGCAGCCATCGCTTTCTACTTTTTTATTGCTGTAACCAACATTATAAATGGCAACCAGATCGACGAGGGTTTTATTTACGGTTTGCAGATAATGCCAGGTATCCTGCTAATTTTCTATCCGATGACCTTTGGAATTCAAAACGATCTGGATGCCGGAATCCTTGAGATTCTTTTTGGTATTCCTGATTACCGCTACAAAGTATGGCTGGTAAGGCTATTACTGGTTTTTGTGTTGGTTTTCCTGATGATGATCGGCCTCACTGTCATGAGTTATTATCTGCTTGTACCGGTAAGTATTTTTGATCTTGCATCTCAGGTAATGTTTCCGATCTATTTTCTGGGTTCGATGGCTTTCCTTTTTTCGACAGTCATAAAAAATGGAAACGGAACGGCTGTGGTCATGGTAATTATTGGTGTTGCCTTGCTAATTTTATCCGGCATTTTTGAACGTACCATGTGGAATATTTTCCTAAATCCGTTTGAAATACCGAACCGCCTGAACGAAATGATATGGCAGGAAATTGCCATGAAAAACCGTATTTTCCAAGCTGTTGCTTCATTGCTTTTTATTCTCTACGGATTATTTAATTTACAAAACAGGGAGAAGTTTCTGTAGGAAAGCGCAATGTCAGGAGGCCGGAAAAGGGTGGATTATTCATCTTTCAACGGCATAAATGCTGTTGCTATTCAAATCAACAATATATCCGATAACTCCGAAATAAAAATAAGGTTTTATGATTTTCAATTCTTACACACTTCAAACCTATTAGCAACAAAAGGGGCTGAACTCTTGATGAGCCAGCCCCTTGCTAATTATTTATCCAAAACGATTACTTCTTCAACGCTTGAATTCTTTTCAGATTTTTGCGCTTCTGCATTTTCAGTTTGATGGTGTAATCCAACTCGTACAAAGCCGGAACAAACATCAGTGTAAGGAATGTGGCAAAACTTAATCCGAAGATAATGGTCCATGCCAATGGTCCCCAGAATGCTACATTATCGCCACCAAAATAAATGTGCGGGTTCAGCTCGGTGAACATGGTCACAAAATTGATATTCATACCAACTGCCAATGGTACCAATCCGAGCATGGTTGCTGTTGCAGTAAGGATTACCGGCGTGATACGGGTTTTTCCACCTTCGATAATTGCCCGGCGTGTTGGCATTCCTTCGCTTTTCTTGGAATCAATGAATTCAACAATCAATATCCCGTTTCGAACCACGATACCTCCCAAAGCTACAACTCCCAGTCCGGTCATCAGAATAACGATGTCCATCCCAAATATGATCACTCCGAGCAATACCCCGATGATACTGAAAATTACCTCGCTGAGAATAATCAGCGATTTGCTTACCGAACCGAACTGCGTGATTAGGATAAAGAAAATTACCCCAAGTGCAATAATCATTGCTTTCAGGAAGAAAGCCGTTGTTTCAGCCTGATCTTCCTGTTCGCCCGTCAGCTTGATTTCTGTGCCTTGGTGCATAGGGAATGATTTTGCTTCTCTTTTGATAACCGGAACAATGTCGTTGGCCGAATATCCCGAAAGCAGATTGGAGTAAACAGTGATGATACGTTTCTGATCCTGGCGTTTGATGCCTGCATACGATGAGGTATAATCAATCTTAGCCACTGTCGATAATGGAATACTGCGCAACATTCCGGTATTCATATCGCGATAGGTTATCTCAAGATTAACCAACGCGTTGATGTTCTCACGGGTAGCCTTCTGGTAACGAAGCATGATCGGAAATTCATCCTCATCCTGTTTCAGTTTCGAAATTTCCTTTCCGTACAAAGCAGTACGAATTTCCATACCAATTTGCCCGGTTGAGAGTCCAAAACGCTGGGCACGGTCGCGGTCGAGCTGAACAATGATTTCCGGAGAATTCATTTCAAAATCGGTTTTTAACTCTTCTACTCCGGGAATGTTCATTGAGTCGAGGTAAGCGCGGAAAGCATTGGCATCTTCTATCAGATGTTCAAGATTTTCACTGGTAACTTCAATATTAATTGGTTTTCCGGTTGGAGGACCATTGCCGTTTTTATCGACCGTAATTTCCGCGCCGGCAATGTTGGCTGTTTCGTTCCGGATAATTTCCATGTATTCTGTTGTAGAAATACCTGTGGTGCGGTATTTATGTTCCACAAAATTAACCGATACTTTTCCTTTATTGAAAGGAGTTCCGGTTGATGCAAAACCTTCTTCTTCAGCGCCAATTGTCACATTCGAAATAATAGATTCAACATCTGGATTGTTTTGCCCGATGGCTTTGTAAACCCTTTCTTCGGCTATTTTGGTGATGCTGTCAGTTACATTCTGATGCGTTCCTCCGGGCATCTTTACATACACATAAATGTTGTTTGGATCGTTGTCAGGGAAAAACAAAACAGTCGGTTTGGCAATTCCGGTAATAAACATGGTGGCAAAGAACAATACAACCATACCAAGTAAGATCCAGATTGGCCGTGCACCTTTCAGTACAAACCTCAATTGTCGTTCATAAATGGCCATCAGCCAGGGCCATGTTTTTTCCTGAAAAGTAGTGATTGCCTTTTTGATTACGAAGTGAAATAGCAAGGTCATCAAGGCTGCAAATACCAGGAAGTTGGCCAATCCGTTGACTTTGGTCAGGTAGAAAACTGCTGCAAAGCCCAACATGATAAAAACAGTAATCTTAATTTTTCTCCATCCGCTACCCTTTTGAAACTCCTGATCGTATTCGTGTTTCATAAACGAAACTGCAAATACAGGGTTGAACACGTAAGCGACAAAGAGCGATGCGAAGAGGGTTATAATCAGTGTTACAGGTAAATAATGCATAAACTGCCCGACAATTCCGGGCCAGAATACCAGTGGAAAAAATGGCGCCAGCGTGGTCAGTGTTCCGGATAAAATAGGCATAAATACCTCGCCTGCCGCCTTTTTGGCTGCAATGTTTATGTCGGGATTGAATTTGTGCAACCGGTGGGTGTTTTCGATCACCACAATGGCATCGTCAACCACAATCCCCAGCGCAAAGATGAAGGCGAACATTACAATCATGTTCATGGTATAACCCAATCCGGGCAAGATCATGTAGGCAACAAAAATGGAAAGTGGAACCGACAATCCCACAAAAAATGCGTTGGTGAAGCCCATGAAGAACATTAACACGATGGTTACCAAAATAAAACCGATGATGATCGTATTGTTGAGTTCTTCCAGCGTATTCCGTGTAAAACGGCTTTGGTCTCCGGTTATCACAACCTCCATTCCTTTAGGATATTCACGTTCAATCAGGTTATCTACAATAACCTTGATCTGATCAGATGCGTCCAGAAGGTTCGATCCGCTCTTTTTGATTACATTCAGGGTAATTACATTTTTACCGTTCAAACGGGCAAAACTTTCCTGTTCTTCAAAATTATCATTCACTTCAGCAATGTCGCCAAGCCTTACAAAAGCGCCACTCGATGAATGTACAATGATGTTCCTGATGGTTTCGACATCGGCAAACTGACCCTTGATACGAACTGTGTTTCGGGTTCCGTTGCTGGTGAGCGAACCGCCCGAAATGGTCATATTCTCATAAGCCACGGCCTGTTCGATGTTGCCAAAAGTCACTCTTGCCGCCTGCATCTTGAAAATGTTGGCATTGATCTGTATCTCGCGATCGAGCGCACCAACAATATCAACACGGGTAATTTCCTTCAGGCCTTCGATTTTATCCTGAGCAATTTCGGCATAATGCTTTAGTTTATCCAGATCGTAATTTCCTGAAATATTGATGTACATCACCGGCATGGCCGAAAGGTCGATGTCCATGATCTGAGGATCGGAAGGCAAATCAGTTGGCAGGTCAGCCTTCGACTTATCGACTGCATCGCGCACACGCTGCTTGGCTGTTTCAATCGATAAATCGGGATCAAACTCAACTACGATGGAAGAAAAATCAGGAACAGAATTACTGGTGATCTTTTTTACATCGGCAATTGATTTTAGCTGTTTTTCGATTGGCCGGGTAACCAGGTTCTCGATATCGGAGGGTGAAGTTCCCGGATACGGTGTGCTGACAACGATGTATGGAATTACAACCTGTGGGAATTGTTCCTTCGGAATAAAATAGTAATTCATCATTCCGAGCACTGAAATCAGGATCGCAAGTACGTAAATACTCGTCCGGTTATCAATGGCCCAGCTTGTTGCAAAAAATTCTTTAAATTTGTTTTCTTTCGACATAATAGGTCTTTTTGGGATATTAGAAAACTACTTTTTCGCCTGCATTCAAACTCTGGAATCCGGATGAAATGATGTTTTCGCCCGGAACAATTCCTTCCAGAATTTCGATGGTTCCATCGTAATCCATTCCGGTTTTAACCATTCGTTGTTCGGCGATCCAATCGTTTCCGTTTTGCTTGGCAATGAAAATAAATTTGCCTTCCTGATTGCTTTGTACCTGATTTACCGGAAGACAGAACGCCTTTTCGTTGGTGTAATCCTTGATTTTAATGTAGGCAATCATATTGGCCCGAAGTTCAACTTCTTTGGATGAAAGTTTACATTCAACTTTAAAAGTACGGTTGGTTGGGTCGATGTAACGGCTGGTAAAATTCAGTTTGGTTTCAATTTCTTTTCCCTGTTCGGGGAAGCTAACCAGAGCCACATTTCCGTTTTTAATGCGGGTTGCATACGTTTCAGCGACCTCGGCAGTTATTTTTGCCACACTCATGTTGATCACACGAATCGTTGAAGTCGGCATGCCCGGCGATGCCATCTGACCAACTTTCAATGGTACGCTTTCGACAGTACCACTGATTGGTGAAATAATTTTAGCAAGTTTTAACTGTTCCTTGATGGTATTCACACGTTGTTCAAGCGCTTCTTTACCGGTTTTTGCCTGAAGATACTGAACTTCGCTGCCAATTTTCTTATCCCAGAGTGCGCTCTGTTTTTCGAAAATACTGGTTGCCAAAGCAAGCTGGGTATTTACTTCTTCGAGCGATTGCCTGACGACCTGGTCATCGAGTACAGCCAATACCTGGCCTTTTTTAACCGGAGTTCCTTCTTTCACATAAACGGCAGTTACAATTCCGGGCATCTGCGGGCTCACTGCAATATTCTGATCACCGTCGATGGTTCCCTGTACCTGAATGAAGTGATTGAAAACACACTCGACAGATGGAGTAACATTTACAGCCACGGCTTTTACCTCTGCAATTGCGGCATTTGGATCAACTTCGGCTTCGAGTTGTGCAATTTGAGTATTTAATTCTTCCCGCTGCAACTTCAACTTTTCAAGCTCGGCTTTCTTGTCAGTGGTTGCATTGCACGCAACAAAAAAAGCGATCAGTGCCGAATAAATAATAATCTTTTTCATTTCTTTTATATTTGATATTTATATTTTTTCTATTTGATTTCTTTATCCTGATTGATGTTGAACAGCTTTTCCAATTTCGATTTAGACCCTTGTAAATCGTAGATACACTGGTAATAATTGGTCAGATTGGTCAGGTATTGATTTTGACTGGTCATTAAATCCATGCTCGAAGCCATGCCCTGTTTGTATTTTTCAAGTGTACGCTGGTAAATGTCGTCCGACAGTTGTTTGCTTTTCATCTGATTCTGATATTTTTCAAGCTTAAGCTTTAAGTCGTTCTGATACTGACTGGCTTGCATCGACAGGCTGCTTGATACAAATTTGG
Organism: Chitinophaga pinensis; assembly: GCA_945897845.1. Classification (GTDB taxonomy): domain Bacteria; phylum Bacteroidota; class Bacteroidia; order Bacteroidales; family Prolixibacteraceae; genus Aquipluma. The sequence continues at coordinate 17,084 of CAMDGL010000022.1, forward strand.
TAGTGTTTTGTGCTTTCTCCAGCGAGAACTTTCGTTGTGCTACAGTTGATAGACGCTGACCGCTGCTAAAAATAGGCAAACTCAAATTCACACCTATCAAATCCTTGGGAGCAAAATCGAACGCCGGAGCTTTCAATTTTTCAGTGTGGTTATAATAGGCTGAAAGAGTAGGCATAAAAGTTGATTTTGCAAGTTTCAAATCCAATAGTGCAGCTTTCTCCGCGGTTTGAATCAATTTATAATCAACATTCTGACTGATAATGAACGATTCACTGATCAGTTGAATACTTGTTTTGGTAAGCAACTCGTCCGATTCCAGAATATCGCTCAATTCAACTTTTGCAGTTTCTTCCATACCCAGTTGAATTTTCAACAAACGATATCCCATATCCAAATTGCTATCAATCTGGTTCATGGCATTCCGAATGGTGTTGGCGGTTAATTCCAGCTGGTCAACATCTGTTTTCTCCAAAAAGCCCTGTTTGTTCATTTCTGAAATTTCGTACAATGTTTTGTTTATGTTTTCGAGATTGAGCGTCAAAATTTTCCGGCTTTCTTCAGCCAGTTTAATCATGTTGTAAGTATTTGTAACCGTCTCAATAACATCAAGTTTTGTTTTTTCAGCAGTTTCTTTTGTCAGGCCATAATACACTTTTGTAGCCTGAAGGCCAACAAGATACGATCCGCTGAAAATCAATTGTGACAGGGTAAGATCAAAGGTTGTATTGTTTCTCAGACCAAGTTCAATTGGAGTACCAGCCTCACTGTTTAAGTAAATCCGTTCTCCACTGTCAAGAGTAACCGAGCTCATGGTTCCGCTTTGTGTATTTGGATCCCATAGAACTTCGCTGTTCGATAAGACAGTTTTACCACCAAAGCTCAATGTCGGAACTTTAAAAATGTGCGTATAACTTCCTTTTCCACTGATTTGAGGAAGCCCCGAAGCAATGGTTTCCCAAACTTTCTTCTGAGCAATCTTCAGATCGAGGTCCGAATTCATGATGTTGGTGTTGTTCTGCAATGCCATTTTCAGGGCATCCTGAAGTGAGAGTTTCACTGGTTCCTGCGCTGTGGCAGCCAATGCCCCAAGAAGGAACATCCATGCCAGCAGGAGAATCTGTTTGTGTTTTGTGAACATGTTTTGTGCTGTTTATTAGTTATTTGTTTTCAATTGTGTGATTTCCAATTTTCGTTTTTCAAAATAAGCAATACCTTCAGGAGTAGAAATGGCCCGGATATGGCTTTCGAACAATACTTTAAAAACCTCATCAAAGGTGATATTTTCAGCAAAGCAGGAGTCGTTGTTGTGCATCATTACCAGATTACGGACATACAAACCTGCAACGAGTTCAATGTTGACATCGCTGCGATATAGTCCTTCAGCGATTCCCTTTTCTATATTTTTGCTTATTTGGCTGAAAATATGATTCTGTTTTCGAATCATGAATTGTTGAAAAATAGGCTCATAATATTTTTTAAGCTCAAACTTTAGTTTCGGATTAAAGCGACCCATCTCTTCAAACACCCTAAGACTTACCTGAAGCAGTATTTCAATGGCATTTATTTCATCAATTTTCAATTTCGACATTTCTATATCCCACCTCATTTCATCATAATAGAAAAGCTTTTCTATCAGGTCTTCTTTGCTTTTCACATATTGATAAAGGGTTTTTTTTGATATACCGAGGCTTCGGCTAATATCGTCCATGTTTAAGTTTCTGATCCCAAATTCATAGAACAATTCCACTGTTCTTTCCAGAATCTCCCTAAGTTTGGGGTCGTTTAAATTCATTTCATTGTACATTTATATTCTCAATTTCTATTTCCAGACAAAGAAAGGAAACATTTCAGACAGGAAACGTTTCCGGTATGTAAATTGTTTGTTAAGTATTTCGTGCCAAATTTCCGGATTTGTTTTGTGCGAATGATTATCCGTGTAGATAGTCCGGCAGTTTTGATAGGTAAATGACTGATTTTTGGAGGTGAAGGCCCCTCTCCAACCTCTCTCCGAAAGGGAGAGCCTATGTCACAAAGATTCTGAAAGCTGAAGTTCTTGCCGAAGAGTTTTAATCTTGTGCAATCAAAAAATCCCCCTTTGGGGGATTTAGGGGGCCACTACCAGCCCGCTCAACCAGGCCCACACCACATACCGGAGTAGTTTTCCGGCAAGCATGGCAATGGCAGTAATCCAGATATTGGCCCGCAAAATGCCAAGTCCGACGGCAAAAATATCGCCGACAGCCGGAACCCAACTCAGAAATGCAAAAATGGCTCCCCGTTTAAACATTCGGTTGTGCCACTTTTCAATGGTTTCGCGATTGATACGGAGGTACTTTTCAATCCACTCCCATTTGCCCAGGTAACCGATGGCAAAACTGCTCATTCCGCCCAGCCAGTTTCCGGTCGATGCCACCAACACTGCCGAAGTTACATCGGTACCGCTGGCAATCAGATAAGTGAGCAAAGCTTCGGAACTGAAAGGTACGACCGTAGCTGCCAGAAAGCTGGCTAAGAAAAGTCCCCACAGGCCGTAATCGAAAAGTCCTTCCATATGTTCAAGGCAAAAGGGTTTTATGCCGGGCAAACTTAAAGAAAATAAATGATCAGGCTGGCAGCAATACAATTTCAAATCGTTTTGAATTTGTAAATTGTCAATTGGTTAATGGTAAATACTTAACTACCTTTGGCTGCTTAATAATCAAAAACAAATACGATGGAAACTACACGACAAAATAAAATATCGCGCCTTATTCAGAAGGACATGGCCGACATACTTCAAAAAGAAGGAAAAGACCTGTTTCACAATGTTTTAATCAGTGTCACAAGGGTCCGGGTAACTTCCGATCTTTCCATCGCAAGGGTTTACCTGAGTATTTTCCCTTCAGAAAAAGGGGAAGCAATTTTGCTCGAAATAAAGAAACTACATTCAAAATTACGGGGTTTGCTCGGCCTGAAAGTCGGCAAACAACTCCGGATTGTCCCACATCTTGATTTCTTTCTGGACGACAGCCTCGATTACATCGACAACATTGACCGGTTGCTCAAAGAATAGTCTCTGTGTTCAGTCTCTGTGTTCAGAAATGCATGGCTCTGAGACGGAGGACTGCGACTGAACACTAATTTTTCTTATTTCCGAATCCTTTTTTCTAAAAAAAATGCAATACGATCCGATTAAACGTTCGCTGGGAAATGTATTCAACCAGCATCCGGTTTTACGCAAGTTGTTCTATCAGTTGCTCGACTGGTTGCTGCTTCGCGCATGGCACATCCGCAAAGAACTTCGCAAACGTACCCATACTTCTCCGGAAGTAAGAACCATTTTAGACGCAGGATC